>JBKQJQ010000466.1:0-2767 GCA_052147875.1 Solirubrobacteraceae bacterium
CGCCGGCTCAATCGCGATCGACGCTCCCCTGGCCGTGCCCGAGGGCGACGCAATCGAACATGCAGCCCGGTTGATGGTCGACGAGGGCGCTCGTCACGCCGTTGTGATCGGATCAAACGGACTGCCGTCAGGGATGATCTCGACACGAGACATCGCTTGGATGCTCGCGGGCGCCGCGCGGCTCTGACGCGCGGTGTCATTGACAGCGATCTCAGGCGACCACGACGTCTCGGCGCCGTAGGCACGCGACCGCGACGACCGCCAAGGCAACGCCGATCAGCACCATCACCGCACCGGCGCCGGGCTTGAAGGCTGCGTTTGGGACCAGCCCGACGTGCTCGAACGGCGACAGTTTGACCAGCCACGACGGAGCTCCGAGCAGCGCCCCGAACAGCTGCCACAGGAAGGCCACGGTTACGAGCGCGTAGGCCCAGGCAGCACCGGCGCGAGGGGCGACCGCGTAGCCGGCAAAGCCCGCGCCCAAGAACAACGTCGCGACGGTCATACAGTTGGTCGCGGCGAGCAGCAGCTTCTCAAGCGGCACCTGGACGCCGGCCACGGTCGCCCCAGCCCAGGCCAGCGCCCCGGCGGCCAGCGAGATCGCGACGATTGCCCCGAATGCGACCAGCAGACGCTCGAGCAGCCACCGCTGACGGCTCAGAGGCGCCGCGAACATTGTCTCCACTCGCCCCTGCAACTCCTCCGTCCTCGCGGCCGCAACCTGCGAGCAGGAGAACAGGCTGACGGCGAGCACAAAGAACAAGAACGTGAACCCCAGATAGCCCGACGGCGTCGCGATCGACCGCGCGCCGAGCTTGGCCAGTTCGTTGCGGAGGCTCGCGGGCAGCCCCGCCGACGAGATGCTGTGCGAGATCACCCCGACGATGAACGCGAACGCTCCCGTCGCTCCAAGCCACGCGGCGAGGCTCGTGAGCTCCCCGCGCAGCGTCTGTGTCGCTGTCGAGGACAGCAGCCACAGATGGGGGGCCCGCGAGTCGCCGGTGCTCCACAGCCCGGTGCCGACGTCCCGCCGCCGTGCGCTCCAGACTGCGATCGCGAGCAACGCAGTAGCGACGACAATCGGCAGTGCGAGCACCACCGGACGGGGAGCGGCGAACGGACGCAGCTGCTCGACCCAACCCAAGGGCGTAAGCCAGCGCAACCAGCCGGCGCCACTCGCCGTGTCGGCGATCACCCGGCACACGAATGCCAGCGCGAGCGCTCCCATCGCCAGCTCGATCGCCTGCCGCCGAGTCTGGGCGAGCTGACTGGCCAGTGCCCCGACGCCCACGAACACGGGGATCACTGAGACGATCGCCAGCGCGAGCACGGTTGCGCCTCCCGCAGGCAGGCCGGCCAGCAGCAACCCCAGGACGAGCGCTCCCCAGAGCACGAGCGCACCGGCGGCGATCGCATCCAGCGCGGCCGCACTCGCGACGCCGCGACTGATGGGAAGCGCGAGCACCAGCTCAGTTCGCCCCGCATCCTCCTCGCTGCGCATCGCCGCGATCGCCGCCAGCGCTCCCCACACTGCGGCGAACACTGCCACGATGCCGCCAACGCGCCAGGCTGTGTAACCGCCAACCGTCAACAGGTCATGCGGCACGCCATAGAAGAGGCGGATTGCCTTGTTGTCCGCGAAGCTGCGGGCGAACGCTAGGCGGTCGGCAAGCGTCGGATAGGCGCGCCGATAACTGACCGGCTGGATGTATGCGACCAGGGCGAACAGGACCGCGAACGACAGCGTGCGCGTGCGGCCCGAGGCGAACGACCTTCGTGCGAGCGCGATCGTCGGCCTGGTGCGGTGCTTTCCGTGGCGGCCATGCGTGCCGCTCAGCGAAACGGCATCGCTACTCGTGGACATCCGCGCCGCTGTGCTGGTAGTGGTGCACGAAGATCTCCTCCAGCGACGGCTCGCGGCTGGTCAGCGTGGCGATCTCCGAGTGCGCAAGCGCGTGGATCAAAGGCCCGATTTCGCCCGTCACCTCAAACCGCACCGAGCGGGGTCCCGTGGCCGCACTCTGCACACCCGCAAGCGCCGCCAGCTGCGGCGGCTCCGAGACAAAGCTGACCTCGACCGTCTGGGCGCTCAGGTGGCGCAGGTCGTCGAGCGTCCCCTCGTCAACGAGCTTACCCTCGCGCAGGATCCCGACTCGGTCACACAGCGCTTCCACCTCGCTGAGGATGTGGGACGACAGAAACACGCTCTGCCCGCGGTCGCGCGCTTCGGTCACGGATTCGCGGAAAGCGACCTCCATCAACGGATCAAGCCCGCTGGTCGGCTCGTCGAGCAACAGCAGTTCGGCGCGCGTCGCGAGCGCCGCAATCAGCTGCACCTTCTGCCGGTTGCCCTTCGATAGGGCACGCACGCGTTTGCGGGTGTCGAGCGCGAAGCGCTCAACTAGCTCGTCGCGATACGCGGCGTCGGTGCCGCCATGAAGCGACCCGAACAGCTCGAAGGTTTCGGCCGCCGTGAGCGACGGCCAGAGGCACGGCTCGCCGGGCACGTACGCGACGCGGCGGTGCGCTTGCACGGGCGATGACCATGCGTCTAACCCGAACAGCTCGGCGCGACCCGAGGTTGGACGGTGGAGTCCCAGCAGCAGCCTGATCGTCGTGGTCTTGCCGGCTCCGTTGGGCCCCAGGAAGCCATAGACCTCGCCCGGCGCGACGGTCAGGTCCAGCCCGTCAAGTGCCACGGTCGCCCCGTAGTGCTTGCTCAAAGCGTGAGTCGCGATCACCGCAGTCATCACTGCCTCGACGCTAC
>JBKQJQ010000467.1:0-4508 GCA_052147875.1 Solirubrobacteraceae bacterium
AGATGGGCCTGCTGGAGAACCGCCCCCGGAACGCCGACGTGATCGCGACCTCCCCGATGCGGTTGATCAAGCTGACCCATTGGGAGATCCGGCGGATGTCGGACGACACGGTCGAGCGGATCAAGGAACTGATCCACAAGCGTGAGCAGGCGGGGGTCGCCGACCCCGCGCACCAGTAGCTCGGCCCCCACCGGGTCGGCGGGGCCATCAGCAGGGTCGCGACACCGGGTCGGCGGAGCCGTTAGCGGGGTCGCGACACCGGGTCGGCGGAGCCAGTGTCGCAGTCACCAGACTGCGTCGGCCGAGGTTGGGCCGACCGTGACCGCCGGCGAGCCGATCGCCGAGATCGGCTGTGGCGACGTCGGGCTGTCATCGGGCCCGCACATCGAGATCGGGATCAGTGCCCCCGGTGGGCCGCCGTGCTGCCCCGGCTACCAGGAGACCTCGCCGGCCTGGCATCAGGTCGTGCTGGGTCTTTACAAGCGGACCCGATAGGCGCGCCCGAACGTGCGGCTATGTTGGCCGCATGCTGAACCGCGATCGCGCGCTGAAACTCCTCGCCGACGAGCAGTTCGATATCGCCGTGATCGGCGGCGGGATCACCGGCGCGGGCGTCGCGCTCGATGCCGCCTCGCGCGGCTATAGCGTCGCGCTCGTCGAGCAGGCGGACTACGCCGCGGGCACCAGCAGCCGATCGTCGAAGCTCGTCCACGGCGGCCTGCGCTACCTGCAGAACTTCGACCTCGGCCTGGTCCGCGAGGCGCTGCTCGAGCGTCAGCTGATGGTCAAGCTCGCGCCCCACCTCGTGCGGCCGTTGCCGATGGTCGTGCCGGCGTTCGACGGCGCCAGGCCCGATCGGATGACGGGCATCGGCCTGAACATGTACGACGTGATGGCGGCCCCGTCGCTGCGCGGACGCAGGCGCCGCGCGGCGGATCAGGGCGACACCGACTGGAGCCCGGCGCGCCATCGGATGATCAACGGCGAGGAGGCAACCGTGCTGCTGCCGGCGCTGGCGCCGCGCAGCCCCTCCGGCGGCTATCTGTTCTACGACTGCCAGACCGACGACGCCCGGCTCGTGCTGACGGTGCTCGGGGAGGCCGAGCGGTTCGGCGCGATCTGCGCCAACCGCCTCCAGGTCACCGAGCTCGACCGTGACGGGCACGTCACCGTGCTCGACCGTGAGTCGCAGGACTCGTTTTCAATCACCGCGGCGAACGTCGTCAATGCGACCGGCGTTTGGGCGGACCGGATCCGGCCCGGGGAGCTGTACTCCGAGGCTGACGTGCCGCGGATCGTGCCCAGCCGCGGTACCCACATCACGATCTCGCTCGATGATCTGCCGCTGACGGGAGGGGCGATCGTGCCGGTCGGCGATGGACGCTCGATCTTCGCTCTGCCATGGCTTGGACGCAGCCTGATCGGCACGACCGATAACAACTACGAGGGCGAGCTCGATCACGTGCAGCCGTCTACAAAGGACATCGATTATCTGCTCGGGGCGGTCAACGAGTTCTTTGGCGTCGAGCTATCCCGCCGCCATCTGACCGGCGCGTACGCGGGCGTGCGGCCGCTGATCTCGAGCGGCGACAGCCGCAAATCGGTCGACATCTCTCGCAAGGCGGAGCTGTACGAGACTTCGAGCGGGCTGATCACGATCACGGGCGGGAAGCTGACGACCTGGCGGCGGATGGCCAAGCTGGTCGTCGACCGGCTCGTCGAACGCGACGGTCGCGACGCTCCGTGCCGCACGCACGAGATCCCGCTCGGCGCGCCGATCGATCCCGACGATCTTCGGCGGGTGCCGGGGGTCAGCGAGCCCTCCTACCGGCAGCTGGCGAGCCGCTATGGGTATGCGGCGGAGCGGGTGCTCGAACTTGCGTCCGGCGCCCCGGAGCTCGCGCGGCCGATCGTCGTCGGCTTGCCGGACCTGCTGGCCGAGGCTCCGTTCAGCGTCCGCGACGAGCAGGCGCGGAGTGTTGGCGACGTGTTGCTGCGGCGAACGCGGCTTGGACTGCTCGCTGCCCCTGCGCTGTGCGCGGCGGGTGGCACGGGTCCAGCGCTGGTCGCGCGTGCGATCGCGCCGGAGCTCGGCTGGGACGAAGTCCGGGTCGAGCGCGAGGTGGCCCGCTTCCACGAGGAGGCGAGCGCAGAAGGAATGACCACGGGTTAGAGCCCAGCCTGCCGAGCTCGGAGGGTGTGCGGGCTCCGGCCGGCGCCCGTCCTGTCGCCTCGCACCGAGCCGCTCACTTAGCCAGATAATCTCAGCGGTCGATGGATGAGCTGATTGAGTTCTGCGCGCGGATGCTCGGTGATCGCGACGCTGGCGCCTCGGTCGCATGCTCGGCTCGCGAGGCAGGCGGCGAGGACAAGCTCGCGACGCTCGTCGATGCACTGAAGCAGTGCCGCGCACGCAGCAGCGGCGAGTCGCTCCCGCAGCTCGATCGCGCACAGAACGGGGGCGAGCTGTCGGCGGCGGTCGCCGCGGAGCTGTCCGCTGCGACCGCGAGGCTCCCGCCGCGTCAGCGCGAGGCGCTGGCGCTGCGCGAGCTGCTGAGGCTCTCGCATGGGGAGCTCAGCCTTGTGCTCGGGATCGACGCGGCGGCGGCCGCGCCGCTGCTCGCGCGTTCCCGGCTCCGGCTGCGGGCAGAGCTTCGCGGCGCTCCGGCGGCGCGCAGCGATTGTGCCGAGCGCGAGCGGATGCTCCGCGTCGCGACCCTGCGTCAGGACGGCGAGCAGGTCGCGATTGTTGACGACGACTGGCTCGTCGACCATCTCGGCCACTGCGAGGATTGCATCCGCGCGCACGCCGCGATGCTCGAGGGGTCGGCGTGCTATCGCGGCTGGCGCGGACCAGCTGATCCCGCGGCGCTGGCGGCCGAAGCTACGTCGTGACCCCGAGCCCGGCGAAGCTGATGACCTGCGCCGGGGAGCTGGCGCTGGGCGGACGCCCGTGGCTGATGGGGATCGTCAACGCCACCCCCGACTCGTTCTCGGACGCCGGCCGGCATCAGACGCTCGATCAGCGCGTCGAACTGGCGGCGTCGCTGCTCGATGCGGGGGCGCAGGTGATCGACATCGGCGGCGAATCGGGAGTTACGAACCGGCCGGCGGTCACGCCCGACATGGAGATCGACAGGGTCGTGCCGCTGATCGAACGCGTCAGCCGGGAGCTCGGAGCACGGGTGTCGGTCGACACCTACAAACCCGACGTCGCGCGGGCAGCGATCGCGGCGGGCGCTTGCATCGTCAACGACGTCAGCGGTCTGCGTTACCCGGAGCTCGCCGACGTTTGCGCCGAGACTGGCGCCGGGCTGGTGTTGATGCACACGCGCGCGGAACCGAAGCAGAAGCTGCTCGATCCGTCCTACGACGGCCGGATGGTCGCCGACGTACGGGGCTTCCTCGAACAGCTGATCGTGCTCGCGGTCGGCCGCGGCGTCAAGTTCGAGCAGCTGATGCTCGATCCGGGGCCCGACTTCGCAAAGACCCCTGCGCAGACGGTCGAGGTGCTGCGCGCGTTGGGGGATCTGCAGGTGCTCGAGCGGCCGATCCTGCTTGCGGTCTCGCGCAAGGACTTCGTCGGCGCGCTGACGGGCCGCGGCCCCCGGGACCGGCTTGCCGGGACGCTGGCGGCGATCGGCCACGGGGTCGACGCCGGGGCGCACATGCTGAGGGTCCACGACGTCGCCGCGACGGCCGACTTCCTCGCCGTCCGCGGGGCACTGAACGGCGAGTCGGAAGTCGACCCGACGCTGCGCGTCGACGAGACGCTGCGGCGGGACCAGGGCCCGGAGCGCCGGGTGGCCCGCTAGGCTCAGAGGTGCGAATCGCCGGTCGCTGGCCCAACGCGACCGGAGCCCACCGTTCATCCGCTACGCAAAGGAGTCTTCTAGATGTCAGTAATGGACCGCAGCGCGCTCGAGGCGAGCCCGCTGGCAGACCTTCACGCGATCGCGTCCGAGCTCTCGATCGATGGCTACCGCCGGTTACGGCGCGCCGAGCTGATCGACGCGATTCTCGACAAGCAGGCCGGCGTCGAGCCGGCGCCAGACGAGTCCGAGCCGGCGCCAGGCGAGTCCGATCAGGCGCCCGAGACCGACGAGGAGGCGTCTGCGCCGGACGAAGACGCAGGCGAGCCCGACGACGACGACGAGGAGCGGGCTCCGCGCCGCCGCCGTGGCCGGCGCGGCGGACGTGGCCGGAACGCGAGTCGCAGCGAGCGCTCGGAGTCTGAGGAGGACGACGGCGATCAGGATGACGAGGGCGAGTCCGGAGATGAGCCGCTTGTCGAAGGCGTCGTCGAGCTGCTGGCCAACGGGTCGGGCTTCGTTCGGGTGCAGCCCCCGGATGCCTCCGACGATGACGTCTACATCTCCTCGGCTCAGGTCAAGCGCTGCGAGCTCGTGTCGGGGGACCGGATCACCGGCCCCAAGTTTATCTATATCCACATCATAAGGAAGCTTCGGGCTGTGCGGTGGAAAGGACGGCATGGCAGCCTGTGAGGC
>JBKQJQ010000468.1:0-12776 GCA_052147875.1 Solirubrobacteraceae bacterium
CGACTAGAGCGATCGCAGCGCCGGCAGCAGCTCGCACTGCGCCCATTCGATGAACTCTGCCTGCTGGTCGGCGCCGATCTGAACGAGCGCCACGTCCGTGTAGCCGGCGTCGATGAACGCCTTGACCTTCTCGACGTGTTCGTCGACGTCCGGCCCGCAAACCAGCGCGTCGGCGACCTGCTCCGGCGTGATGAACTGAGTGGCACTGTTAAACGACTCCGGGTTGGGTAGGTCGGCGTTGACCTTCCAGCCGAGCCCGAACCAGCGAAACTGATCATGGGCACGACGGACCGCGGTCTCGCGGTCGGCGTCGTAGCACAGCGCCAGCTGCCCGACGCGAGGCTTGCCGGTACCGCCGGCCGCGTCGAACATCTCCCCCAGCTCGGCCTCGGGCTCGACGGCGATCATCAGGTCCGCTCTGCTACCCGCAAGCTGACACGAGTCGGCCCCGGAGACGGCGACCCCGATCCGCACGCGCTCCTGCGGCAGGTCCCACAGCTTAGCCTGCTCGATGTCGTAGTGCCGGCCGCGGTAGTTGACCGTCCCGTCGCCGTCGAACAGCTCCGAGATGATGTCGATCGCCTCGCTCAGCATCTCGTGGCGGGCGCCGACCGCGGGCCAGCGCCGGCCGACGACGTGCTCATTGAGGTTCTCGCCGGCGCCGAGCCCGAGCCGGAACCGGTTAGCCGACAGGATCTGCATCGTCGCCGCCTTCTGGGCAACGACCGCCGGGTGGTAGCGGAGGATCGGACACGTGACATAGGTCATCAGTCCGATCGACTCGGTCGCCTGTGCGGCGGCGCCGAGGATCGACCATGCGTAACCCGAGTGGCCCTGCTCCTCAAGCCACGGCTGGTAGTGGTCGCTGATGACCGAGAAATCGAAACCCGCCCGCTCCGCCACCTGAACGTCGCGCACGAGCGCGTCTGGGGGCGACTGCTCGCACATCATCGTGTAGCCAAAGTTTGTCATCTCGTTGGCTCTACCCGCTCTGCGCGCAGCCAAGCCGTACGAGCAGCCAAGTCGTAGGATCACCAGGCGATGGACGCCGATCAGGCCCAGCTCGTGTGTGTCGTCGAGATCCCAAAGGGGAGCCGCAACAAGTACGAGTTCGACCCCGAGCTCGGCGGGTTCAAATTCGATCGCCTGCTGATCAGCGCCGCCATCCGGCCGATTACGGCTACCTGCACGCCACGCTCGCGGAGGACGGAGATCCGCTCGACGCGCTCGTCTTCCTCACCGAGCCGACCTTTCCCGGCTGCCCGATCCCGGTCAAGGCGATCGGCATGTTCGCGATGGCCGACGAGAAGGGCCCCGACGACAAGATCCTGTGCGTGCCGTGCCACGACCCCTACTGGAACGGTTACGAGCGCACAGAAGACCTGCCCGCTCTGCTGCGCGCCGAGATCGAGCAGTTCTTTTCGATCTACAAGGAGCTTGAGCCGCGCAAGTTCGTTGAGGTCGGCGGCTGGCGCTCGCGGGAGGAGGCGCTGGCGGAGATCGACGCCTCACAGCGGCGGCTCCGCCAGCACGATTGAGTCACTAGCTCGTGGTCGCCCCTGCGCTCGCGACCTCGTGCGTGCCCTCGGCGAACTCCTCGACGATCTTCGCGCAGAACGCGGGCAGGTCGTCCGGCTTGCGCGACGTGACGAGCCCGTCGTCGACGACGACCTCCTCGTCCACCCACTCGCCGCCCGCGTTTCGGATGTCGGTCTGCAGACTGGGCCATGAGGTCAGCGTTCGGCCCCGCACCAGGTCGGCCTCGACCAGCATCCAGGGTCCGTGGCAGATAGCGCCGACCGGCTTGCCCGCCTTGAAGTAGTCGGTCACGAACGAGGTCACGTCGCTCGCGACCCGCAGCTGGTCGGCGTTGACGGTGCCTCCGGGCAGAATCAGGCCGTCGTAGTCGTCCGTCGATGCCTTCGCGACGGACTTGTGGACCGGGAACGTGTCGGCCGGCTCGAGGTCGTGGTTCATCGCCTGGATCTCGCCCCGCTCGACGGACAGCAGCTCCGTCTCGGCGCCGGCCTGCTCGAGCGCCTCGCGCGGCTTGACGAGCTCGACTTCCTCGACGCCGTGGGTTGCGATGATCGCGATCTTCTTGCCCTTCAGTGACTCAGCCATTGCTCTCCAATCGTGTTCGTACAGCTCGTTGACCCGCGGTGATCACGTCCGTCTGTGAATACCCGGACTGGCCGTCCGTACACGCGGTCCGGCTCGGTGGCCCTCAGTTGGGCGTGGCTGTGGTGAGGGACCGGTTCGATCTGTGACAAAACGCTGCCGCATGGCTCCCTCATCAACCGGGTAGCCCCTCGGTACCCAGCAAGTCCGAGGAGGATTGGCAATGGCAACAGCTACAGCCGCGAGGAGTCGCGCCGGGCACGAACTAGGGACCGTTGAGACCAACATCCCGGCACGGCTGGACAGGTTGCCGTGGTCGAACTGGCATTTGAAGATCCTCATCGGGCTAGGCACCGTGTGGATCCTTGACGGTCTCGAGGTGACCATCGTCGGCTCGATCGCGGGAGCGATCTCCGCCAAAGGCAGCGGTATCAACATCTCTGCCGCGGATATCGCAGGCTGGGCGGCATCCATGTATGTCGCGGGCGCGTGTGTGGGTGCGCTGCTGTTCGGCCGGCTGACCGACATGTTCGGACGCAAGCGCTTGTTCATGGTCACGCTCGGCGTCTATCTGGCCGCGACGATCGCGACCGCGTTCGCGTGGACGCCGCTGTGGTTCTTTGTCTGCCGCTTCGTGACCGGGATGGGCATCGGCGGCGAGTACTCGGCGATCAACTCCGCGATCGACGAGCTGATCCCGGCCCGCCATCGCGGCCGGATCGACATTCTGATCAACGGCACCTATTGGGCCGGCGCGGCAGCCGGCGCGCTCCTGTCGGTGGCGGCGCTGCACATCTTCTCGCCGTTGCTCAGCTGGAGGGTCTGCTTCGGGCTCGGTGCGATCCTCGGAACCGCGATCCTGATCGTCCGCCGGAGCGTTCCTGAGAGCCCCCGCTGGCTGTTTATCCACGGCCGCGAAGAGGAGGCTGAGGAAGTGACGCAGGACATCGAGCGGCAGGTGGTGGAGAGCACCGGCGCGCAGCTCGATGACCCCGACGAGACGATCACCATCAGGCAGCGAAAGTCGATCGGCCTGTGGGAGATCTCGCGCGCGATCGTGAAGACCTACCCGAAGCGGACCGTGCTCGGGCTTGCCCTGTTCATCGGCCAGGCATTCCTCTACAACGCGATCCTGTTCGGCTATGCGACGCTGCTGAGCACTTTCTTCGGCGTCGCGACATCCGATGCGCCGTACTACCTGGTCGCGTTCGCGGTCGGCAATCTGCTCGGGCCGATCATCCTCGGGCCGCTGTTCGACAGCGTCGGCCGCAAGCCGATGATCGCCGGAACCTACATTCTCTCGGGCGTGCTGTTGCTGATCACGGGCTACATGTTCGATCAGCATCAGCTGAACGCGACGACGCTCACGATCGCCTGGACGGTGGTGTTCTTCTTCGCCTCGGCGGGCGTGAGCGCCGCCTACCTGACCGTCAGTGAGATCTTCCCGCTCGAGACCCGCGCATTGGCGATCGCCCTGTTCTATGCGGTCGGCACCGGGATCGGCGGCATCATCGGACCGCAGCTGTTCGGCCGGCTGGTGCCGACGGGCAACACGTCTGACGTGTTCCTGGCGCTTGCCATCGGTGCGGTACTGATGATCGTCGGCGGCCTGGTCGAGATCGTCTACGGGGTCAAGGCAGAGCGCCGCGGGCTCGAGGGTATCGCCAAACCGCTGACCGCAGTCGGAAACGCGGTGCGCGGCGGTGCGCAGCGGGCACGCACGGCGACTGCCCATCGGAGCCCAAGGACCGCCTAGCAGGACACTCAGCGCAACGGCGTCTCGTCAAGGCGCTCGCGGAGCTCGGCGACGGACTCGAACACCGCCGCCGCGCCCGCGTCGCGCAGCTCTTGCTCGCTGAAGCCACCGGTCACCACCGCGAGCGTCTGCACGCCCGCCGCGGCGGCGGCTTTCACGTCCCACGGGGTGTCTCCGACCATCACCGCCTGATCCACCCCGCCGCCGACCCGTTCGATAGCCGCGTGGACCAGATCAGGCGCCGGCTTGGTCGACTCGACGTCGGCCGCGGTCGTCCAACCGTCGACCAGCTCGTGGGCGTCGAGCAGCTCGACGTAGTGCTCGACCTCCTCGCGCTTGGCCGAGCTCGCAAGCGCGACCGTGTGCCCACGGTCCTTGAGCGCAATGACCAGCTCTCGCGAGCCGGCCATCGTCCGCACCTCTCCGATCAGCTCGCCGTACCGTCTGCCCTCGGCATTGCGAATCGCATCGCCCTGCTTGCGTTCGACCTGTTCGCCGCAAAGAGCAACGATCATCTGGTCGCCGCCCATCCCGAGATGGCGGTGGATGCGCCAGATCGGCAGCACGAGGTCGAACTCGCAGAAGGCTCTAAACCACGCCAGCGCGTGGTGGTAGTTGGTGTCTACGAGCGTCCCGTCGATGTCGAGGACGGCGACCGGCATCCGCAGCGATCCTAGAGGGTGTGAGTGATGAAGCGGCCTCGAGCGGGTATTTGCTCGGTGTGCGGGCGCTTGCGCTGACTTTCGACGACGGTCCGGATTGCCGCTACACGCCGATGCTGCTCGACCTTCTGGGCGAGGCCGGTGCCACGGCGACGTTCTTCGTGATCGCGCCGCGCGCCGCGGCGCACCCGGCGCTGATCGAGCGGATGCGCCGCGAGGGCCACGCTGTCGGGCTGCACTGCGATGAGCACGTGCGCCACTCAAGTCGCGACAAGGCTTGGTGCGGGCGCGATGTGGACCGAGCCTTGGAGCGGCTTCGCGACCTCGGAGTCGACGCGGTCCTGTGGCGAACGCCATGGGGTGACATCGCTCCGTGGACCTGCCAGATCGCCCGCGAGCGCGGCCTGCGGCTGATCAGCTGGAGCGTCGATACCAACGACTGGCACGGCGACTGCGGCGACGAGATGTTCGCCTCGACCCGACTGTTGCTCGAGCCCGGCGCGGTCGTGCTCGCGCACGACGGCGTCGGTCCCGGCGCGCTGCGCAAAGGCGCCGAGGAGACGGTTGCGTACGCGAAGCTGGTCATCGGCCACGCACAGCGGTCGCGCATCTGCCTGAAGGCATTGGCGTGACCCGGCTCGCGCCCGCCAAAGCACCGCCCGGGCTCGCCCTGGAGGCGGCGCTGCAGCGGATCTGCGAGACCGCGCACGAGCGTGACGCTGAGCCGAGCCCGGCGTTTCCTGAGGCAGCTTTCATCGAGCTCGAGCGCGCCGGGGCAACCACCTTCAACGCCGTACCGGGGCCGGTGCGCCCGCCCGCCGCCGACGAGCTGCGCCTGGTCCGCGAGGTGGCACGCGCCGATGGGTCGGTCGGCAGGATCTTCGACGGCCACCTGAATGCGGTCGAGCGACTGCTCGTCCAGGGTCCGCCCGCGCTCGCCGAGCGTGAGCTCGAGGCGATCAGTCGCTGCGAGCTGCGCGCCGGCGTCTGGGGCGGTGATCCGGTCGCGGGCGAGGGTCCGCCGGCAACGGTCATCGGACGTGGCGGCAAGCAGTTCCTGCGGGGCGTTAAGACGTTCTGCTCGGGCGCCGGCGGCATTCATCGCGCGCTCGTACTCGGGCGACCCGACCACGGCGGCCCGCCGATCTCGACATGGGTCGATGTCAGCGACTCGCGCCGAGTCGCGATCGACCCGAGCTGGTATCAGTCCTGTGGCTTGCGCGCCTCGGTCTCACACCGGGTCGTGTTCGAGGACGCGCCGGTGCTGGCCTGTCTCGGCCCACCGGGCAGCATCTCCGCGCAGCCGTGGTTCGGTCGCGACGCGCTGCGGACGGCCGCCTCATGGGCCGGGATGGCAGAC
This sequence comes from Solirubrobacteraceae bacterium, assembly GCA_052147875.1. Taxonomy (GTDB): domain Bacteria; phylum Actinomycetota; class Thermoleophilia; order Solirubrobacterales; family Solirubrobacteraceae; genus Palsa-465. The sequence continues at coordinate 5,900 of JBKQJQ010000468.1, forward strand.
ACCGCCGTCGGCGCGGCGATCGATGAGCTTGCGGCGCGGCCCAGCAACGGGCCGCTGGAAGGGCTGGCGGCCGGGCGGATGCTGACCGCACAGCAGACGATCTCCGCGTGGCTCGATGTGTCAGCCCGCACGATGGACGCATCGGGCCCCGCTGTCGCCGCGGTCGCCCTCCACGCCCGTGCTGCGATTTCAGATGCCTGCCGGACGCTGCTGGATGAGGCCGCGCGGGCATGCGGCTCGCGCCCGTTTGCGCGCGGTGGCAGCTTGGACCGCGCCCGGCGTGACCTCGAGATCTTCCTGCTCCAGCACCGCCTCGATCCGCTGCTGGCCCGCGCCGGCGCTGACGCCCTCGAGCGGGCCGCCGGTCGAAACGAGTCGCCGGCGCGATGACTGCGATAACGGTCGCAGGATTCGAGGCGCGCTACCGCGCCGACCCTGATCCGTGGGGGTATCAGAGCTCGCCGTACGAGCGCGACAAATACGCAGCGACACTGGCGGCGTGCGGGCGAGGGCCGTTTTCTAGCGCGCTCGAACTGGGCGGCTCGATTGGCGTCTTCAGTCAGCAGCTCGCACCGCGCTGCGGGCTCTTGACGACGATCGAGTGCGCTCCGACGGCGGCCGCCGCGGCACGAGCACGGCTCGCCGGCTGCAATCGGGTCAACGTGATCGTGGGCACGATCCCCGACGACGTTCCGCGCCGGCGCTACGACCTCGTCGTTGCCTCGGAGATCCTCTATTACCTCCGCCCCAAGAGTCTGGAAGCGACGCTCGCGCTGCTGGCGCGCGTGCTCGAGCCCGGCGGTCGGTTGGTCGCCGTGCACTGGCGCCCAGCGGGTCCCGAGCGTCCATTCACCGCCACGCAGATCCATTCGACGCTCAGAGCCCAGCCATGGCTCACGCCGCGAAGGTCGACGACGACCTGCGACTACCTGCTCGACGCGCTGGAGCGAACGTGAACCGCCACTACGAGCTGCTGGTCGTCGGCGGCGGCCCGGCCGGGTTGGCAGCCGCGCGCGCATACCGCGACGCGGGCGGGGAGGGCCCAGTTGCTCTGACTAACGACGAGCGGCGGATCCCTTACAACCGCCCGCCGCTGAGTAAGGATCTGCTCCGGGGCGAAATCAGCGAAGACGAGCTCGCACTCGAGGAGGAACACTGGTTCGTGCAGCGGCGAATCGGACTAGTCGGCGCCCGTGCAGTGGCGCTTGACCCGGCCAAGCGCGAGGTGACGCTGTCCGGAGGCCGGGCGCTCAGCTACACCAGCTGCGTGCTCGCACCGGGCGCCGAGCCGAACCGGCTGCCCGTGCCCGGCAACGACGACCCGCGCGTTCGCGTGCTGCGATCACTCGACGATCTGCGCGACCTGCGAAGCCAGCTCGACGAATGGCCGGCGGTCGTGGTCGTCGGCTCCGGATTCATCGGCTGCGAGATCGCGGCCTCGCTGCGCCTGATCGGTCATCCGGTCGTGCTCGTGTCCGACGAACCAGCGCCCAACGAACGCCGCCTCGGAGCGCAAGCCGCGGCGGAGATCGCTGGCTGGCTTGACGAGCTGGGCGTCGAGCTCACGCTAGGGGCCGAGGTCACGGAGATCACGCGCGAGGGCGGCCGGCTCGAGGTTTGCATGGGCGACCGCGTCCTGCGCGGCGATCTGGTCCTGATGGCAACCGGTGTGTCACCCCGATCAGAGCTCGCGATGGCGGCAGGCCTCGACATCGAGGACGGTGCCGTGCCGACCGACGCCGGCATGCGCACGTCGGCCGCCGGCGTGCTGGCCGCTGGCGACGTCGCGCTGGCGGAGAACGTCGCGGCCGGACGGCGGCTTCGGGTCGAGCACTGGGGCGATGCCCTGGGCCAGGGCTCGGTGGCCGGGCGGACGGCTGCGGGGATCGACGCCAGCTGGGACGACGTGCCCGGTTTCTGGTCGACGATCGGGCGGCGGACGCTCAAGTACGCCGCCTGGGGCGACGGCTATGACGAGGTCCGATTCGAACGCGCCCCAGACGGATCGTTCAGCGCCTGGTATGGACGCGACTCTCGGCTCGTCGCGGTCCTCAGCCACGAACTCGACGAGGCATATGAGCGCGGTCAGAAGCTGATCGCAGGCGGGACATCATGGAGCTGAAATGCATCGTCGTGATCCCGGCCCGCGACGAGGCGCACACGATCGCCGGCTGTTTGCAGGCATTGGCCACGCAGACGATCGGCCGCCAGAGCTATGAGACGATCGTCGTGATCGACGCGTGCCGGGACGCCACCCGCCAGGTCGTTGCCCGCTTCGCGGCGCGCAGCGAGGTGCCGATCACGATGCTCGATGGCCCCGGCGAGGGCTCCGGCGCCGCGCGGCGCCTGGGAATGGACTCCGCAGCCGCTCGACTGCTCGCGCTCGGCGCGAGCGATGGGCTGATCGCCTGCACCGACGCCGACTCGCGGCCGGCACCCGACTGGCTCGAGCGCCAGCTGGCCCACGCCCGCGATGGCGCGACCGCGATCGCCGGCCTGATCGAGCTCGAACCGGCACAGCAAGCGGACCTCCCCGCCGGGGTCCTCGCGCGGCGCGAACGAGACGCCGCTCAGCGGCTCGCATGGGTGCGGCGGCTTGACCCCACAGCCGAGCATCACCATTTCGCCGGCGCCTCGCTGGCGGTCACGGCTGCCACGTACCGTGCCGTCGGCGGCATCGAACCGCTGGCGGCGCTCGAGGACACCGCGTTCGCCAGGCGCCTGGAAGAGCATCAGGTGCGGATCCGGCGCGCGCGCGACGTCAGGGTCCGCACTTCGGCACGTTCGCAGGGCCGCGTCGCGCACGGCCTGTCCGTCGATCTCGAGGTCTCGCTGTGGGCCGAGCGCCGGCGCTATCGCGCCGCTGATTTCAGCCCGGTGTCGCTCGCTGCCAGCAAGGGCGCAACATCGGTGAGCGTCGTGATCCCGACCAAGGAGTGCGCCGACACGATCGAGGCGATCGTGCGCCAAACGGTTGGCCCGCTCTCGGAGCTGGGTCTCGTCGACGAGCTGATCGTCGTCGACGCCGGGTCGGTCGATGGGACCGCCGCAGTCGCCGCCGCGGCGGGAGCGACGACCGTCGCTCAGGACGAGATCATGGCGGACTGGGGTCCCGCGCTCGGCAAGGGCGACGCAATGTGGCGCGCGCTGAGCGTCACCTCTGGCGACGTGATCTGCTTTCTCGACGGGGACACGCGGGATCCGAACCCGCTTCACCTGCAGGGGTTGCTCGGGCCGATCCTCAGCGATGACGGCGTGCAACTCGTCAAGGGGGCGTTCGAGCGCCCGCGGCAGGCCGACGGCGCCAGCCTGCGCGACGAGGGCGGCCGCGTCACCGAGTTGATGGCGCGCCCGCTGCTCAACATGCACGAGCCGCGGCTGGCCGGGTTTGCGCAGCCGCTGGCCGGTGAGCTATCCGCCCACCGAGCGTTGTTGGAGGCGATTCCGTTCCCGAGCGGATACGGCGTGGAGATCGCGGTCCTGATCGACGCACTGCGCCAAGAGGGGCTCGACGCGCTTGCCGAGTGTGACCTCGGCAGCCGCCAGAACCGCCACCAGCCGCTACGGGCGCTGGGCGAGATGGCTTACGCGGTGCTGGCGGCCGTCGAGCGCCGGCGCGACCACAACGCTGTAATCGGCGGCGCCTACCGACGGCCGTGGGCGGACGGCGCGGTAGTCTCGATCCCGGTTTCCGAGCGTCCTCCGCTCGCCTCTGTCCGACACGGCCGGAAACGCTCCCCGCTCACCGGCTTTCCCTGATGCCCCAGCCTCGCAAGCTCAGCCGCTACAGCCGCGCCGCTGCACAGGGAACGAGGCGCGCGACCGGCAGCATCGGGCGCACGCTCGAGCACCCCGCGGACCGCACGGAGGAGCAGCGTGGGCCGTTTGACCGGTTCGCGGAGCGGGCGTCGTTCCTCGCCAGCTCGCCGCTGTTCTTCGTCCTCTGCGCAGTGCTTGTCACCGGGTGGGCGGTGGCGCTCGTGGTCGGCGCCAGCGACCGCTTCGTCGCCGCAGCGGCCGGGCTGATGTCAGCGGTGACGCTGGTGCTGGTGGCGTTGCTGAAGAACGCCGAGCTGCGCGGCGAGCGCGCGCTGCAGACCAAGCTCGACGCGATCGCGTCGTCGCTGCTGGAGGATCGGCGCGGACAGCGGGGCGCCGCCGAGGACGACCTCGAGCGCTCGATCGGCGTCCACGAGCAGATCTAGCCTGGGCGGCGGCGTCCGGCTTCAGGCGGCGACGCCCGGCTTCAGGCGGCAGCGCCCGGCTCAGGATCGGGCCGCGGATCGGTGTCGGGGTCGACTGGCGTCGGCGGCTCTTGGGGCGCCGGCACGGTCAGAGGCTCCTCAGGGTCGGCCGGCGTGCCCGGGTCGGGGTCTATCGGGGTCACCGGGCCGTCGGGGACTACGGGGGTCGCCGGCTCTGTCGGCTGCGGGACCTCGAGCCGCGTGAACAGGTCGATAACGGTCATCTGGGAGCGCTCTACCCGCTCGAACCGCCGTTCATGCCGGAGTGGGGTCGATTGTGCGTCTATATGACGTACTTTCGACCTCGGGTCGCCGCGCAACGCGCTCAACCTCCGGTCGCGCGCAGGTAGGTCAGCACCGCCAGCACCCGCCGGTGGTCGTCATCGCCTGCGGGCAGGTCCAGCTTCGAGAAGATGCTCGAGACGTGCTTCTCGACCGCACCAAGCGTTACCACGAGCTCACGCGCGATCGCGGCGTTTGTGCGGCCCTGGGCGATCAGGGCCAGCGTCTCGCGCTCACGCGGCGTCAGCGCATCTAGCTCGGCGGCCGTTCCGGACCGGTCGCGGTCTGCGATCAGCGCACTGACGACCTCACGGTCGAGCGCGGTCCCGCCGGCGGCGACCCGTTTGACCGACTCGACGAACGTCCTCACCTCGGCCACACGCTCCTTGAGCAGGTAGCCGACGCCGCTCTGGCCGGCGGACAGCAGCTCGCCCGTGTAGATGGGCTCGACGTATTGCGAAAGCACCAGCACGGCGAGCTCGGGATGGCGCCGGCGAGCTTCGAGCGCGGCCCGGATCCCCTCGTCGGTGAACGTCGGCGGCAGGCGCACGTCGCAGATCGCCAGATCCGGCTTGTGGCCGTCGACGATCCGCAGCAGGCCAGGCCCGTCGTCGGCCTGGGCGACGACCTCGATCCCGTTCTCCGCCAGCAGGGCGACGATGCCCTCGCGCAGCAGCGCCTGATCCTCGACGATGACTACTCGCACGGCAACACGGCCCAGACGACCGTCCCTTCGCCCTTCACGCTGTGGACGTCTAGCCTGCCGTCGAGCGCCTCGACGCGCTGCCGCAGCCCGGTCAGGCCGCTCCCGGACGGGTGCGCCCCGCCGGGCCCGTTGTCGGCCACCTCGACCACCAGCATCGCGCCATCCTGGCTCACGGTCACGCGCGCGGCGGCACCGGGCGCGTGCTTGACAACGTTCGTCAGCGCTTCGGCGACGACGAAGTACGCGGCGGCCTCGACGACCGGCGGCGGCCGGCGGGGCAGCTCGCCCTCGACCTCGACCGTCGCGCTCGAGCGGTTGGCGAGCGACTGGGCCGCCGCCACGAGCCCGCGGTCGGCGAGCACCGGGGGAGCGATCCCGCGCGCCAGGTCGCGGAGCTCCGCGATCGCGGCCGTCGCCTCCTCGCGGGCGCTGCGCACCAGCGCCGCGGTCTCGGGCTGATCGGCGAGCCGCTCCTCCGCCCGACCGAGCTGCATGCTGAGTGCGACCAGCCGCGCCTGCGCGCCATCGTGCAGATCGCGCTCGATCCGCCGCAGCTCCGATGACTGAACGTCGAGCGCGCCGCTTCGCGTGCGGGTGAGCTCGTCGACGCGTAGCTCAAGCGAGCGCTGGCCCGGCCGCAGCAGCACGCTGTGCAGGACCAGCAGCACGAGAACCCCGGCGAGCAATGGGAACACCGGCCAGAAATACCCACCGCCCGACATCGCCCAGATCGCGATCCACGACACCCCGAGCACCGCCGACACACCGGCGTAGCGGGCGTAGATGCGAGTGGCCTTCTCGCGCTGCGTCCTCGCCCAGCGGAGCGCGAACCAGATGCCGGTCGCCATCCCCAGCGCGAGCGCGGGCCACATCGGCCAGAAGTACCCCGCCCCCGTGGCAAACCAGATGACCACGAGCGAGGCGAGCAGCACAGCGGGCGGCGTCAGCACCGCCCGCTGCAGCGCCGACCGCTGTTCGGAGCTGTTACTCATGGCTCGACCCGAGCGCTGCGACACGAACACCATGATCCCAGGCCGGCACGCTCGCTTCGCTCGCGCTTCGCGGCGCAAGGCCGCGGTCGCCGAGCAGCGTGACCGCGGCCGGCAGCGCGACGCCCCGCACGACGGTCGCGTCAAGCGCGATTGCCGCCGCCAGCCCGACGCCGAGCTGCTTGAACTCGAGCAGCGGCAGGGTCGCGAACACCGAAAACACGGCGACCATCACGACCGCTGCACTCGTCACCGTGCCGCCCGTTGAGCTCAGCGCCTGTGCAGCCGCCTGGCGGGCCCCGGCACCCGCGCGGCGCGCTTCGCGGGCCCGTTCGAGCACCAGCACGGTGTAGTCCATCGACAGCCCGAAGAGGACCACAAACGCGAACAGCGGGAGCCACTCGACGACCGCTCCATCTGACTGGAAGCCGAGCAGCGACTGGCCCCAGCCGTCTTGGAAGACCGCCACGAGCACCCCGAACGCGGCCCCAACTGAGATCAGGTTCAGCCCGATCACCGTCAGCGCCAACAGCGGCGAGCCGAAGGTCGCGAGCAGCAGCACGAACGCGAGTCCGAGCACGAACGCGATCACGAACGGGGTGACGCTCGACAGACGGCTCGAGAAGTCGAGGTTGCCGGCATAGTCACCGGTCAGC
>JBKQJQ010000469.1:0-10237 GCA_052147875.1 Solirubrobacteraceae bacterium
TATGCACTTGCCGGCTGTGGCGCGACCGCGCATCAGCAGGTGGAGGCCAAGGTCCAGCAATTCGCCCGTGCGACCGCGAACCGGGACTACGCGGCGCTCTGTGATGACGTGCTCGCGCCGGCGCTCGTCGCGCATCTGACCGCGGCTGGGCTGAGCTGCGACCAGGCGATGCGGGTCTTTGTCTCGAGCGTCGAGAACCCGACGATCAGCATCTCCAAGGTGACCGTGCACGGCTCGACCGCATCCGCCGTTGTGCTCGCCTCGGCGACCGGTCAGCCGGCGGCGATCGAGTCGATCCAGCTGCTCAACACCAAGCACGGCTGGCGCCTGGAATCGCTCGCGTCGCCGCGCTGAGTCAGGCGGCAGGTGCCTGCAGCAGCGCGTACGCGAGCATGTCCTGGCGCTCGGCGTTGTGAAGCATGTAGGAGCGCAGCAGCGCTTCATGCGTGAAGCCGCTGCGCTCGGCGACCCGCTGCGATGGCCTGTTGCCGGTCGCGGCCAGCAGCGAGATCCTCGCCAGCCCGAGCTCACGAAAACCCCACTCGCAGATCAGCCGCACGGCGCGGGTGGTGTGGCCCTCGCCGCGGGCTTCGCGCCCGAGCCAGTAGCCGACCTCGGCCCGCTGGTGCTCCCAGGCGATCCGCATCAGCGAGATCGAGCCCAACAGCTCACCGTCAGGTGCCCGGACGATCGCGAACGCCGCCGCGAGCCCGGCGAACGCCATCTCGTAGCGCTGCTGTAGGTAGCGGCGCCCGTCTGCCTCGGTGTAGTTCGCCGGTACCCGGGTCCAGCGCGAGATCTCGGGATCCTGGCAGGCGGCGACGAGTCCGTGCAGGTCGGAGTCGCGCCACGGTCGCAGCGCCGTCGGCGCGTCGATCAGTGGCTCTGCCGGCAGCGCGATCCGCCGGGCGTAATCAACCATCGGCCCGATCCTCGAGCGCGCGCTGCAACGTCGCGACGTCCGCATCTGGATCCTGCTCGCTGAGCCAGCGCTCGGCCTCGCGTCGCCCGCCGAGCGCCCGCAGCCCCCGCTCGCCGTGCTCGGCGGAGAAATCAGCCAGCGCGTGCATCCGGCGGCTGTTGACGCGGCGCGAGCGCAGGTCGAGCGATGCGAGGTGCTGGTCGAGCGCCTCTACCAACTCCGCGATCCCGGTCGCCGGCGACACCGAGGACACGGCCAGCACGGCGGTCGTCGCGCTGTCTAGCGCCTGCAACGCCGCCCGCAGATCGGACAGCGTGCGGGTTGCGACGGCGCCCAGGTCGGCCTTGGTGATGACCAGCAGGTCGGGGATCTCCATGATCCCTGCCTTGAGGAACTGCAGGACGTCGCCCGAGCCCGGTTGGACGACGACCACGACCGTATCGGCAACGTCGGCGACCTCGGTCTCTGATTGGCCGACGCCGATCGTCTCGATGACGACGACGTCGAACGCGACCGCAAGCGCCCCCGCGGCCGCCCGGGTCGCCGGCGCCACGCCACCGAGCCGTCCACCGGCAGCGGTCGAGCGGATGAACAGCTGATCGTCGCCGGCCTCACGCTCGATCCGGGCGCGATCTCCGAGCAGCGCGCCGCCCGATCGCCGTGAGCTCGGGTCGACCGCGAGGACCGCCACCGAGCGTCCGCCAGCGCGCCACTCGGCAGCGAGCCTTGACAGCAGCGACGACTTGCCGACGCCCGGCGGCCCCGTGACGCCGATGATCTGACCCCGTGGCTCGCCACCCAGCGCGGCCGGTGAGATCGACTCGAGCAGGGCGCGAGTCTGCTCTGTTGCGTCCGGGCGGCGGCTCTCGACGAGGTTCAGGACCGCTGGCGCCGCGGTCAGGTCGCCGGCTCGCAGCCGGGCCCCGAGCGTGCGCCCGTCGTCGGCGCTCAAGCCGGCGCAGGGGTTTTCACCCCGTGCCGCTCGCCGACCAGCGCGACGATGTCGCGGATCATCCGATTCAGGTCCCAGTCCTTCGGGGTGTAGACGGCAGCGACGCCCGCTTCGCGGAGCGCTTGCGCATCAGCCTCGGGGATGATCCCGCCCACGACCACCGGCACGTCCTCGAGGCCGGCATCAGCGAGCTCGTGCAGCACCGACGGGATCAGCTCGGCGTGCGAGCCCGAAAGGATCGACAGCCCGATCACGTGGACGCCCTCCTGGGCGGCGGAGCTGGCGATCTGGGAGGGCGTCAGGCGGATTCCCTCGTAGACCACGTCCATACCGGCGTCGCGCGCCCGGACCGCGATCTGCTCGGCGCCATTGGAGTGGCCGTCGAGCCCGGGTTTGCCGACCAGGAACTTCAGTCGCCGCCCGAGGGCGTCGCTGACCCGCTCGACTTCGTCACGCAGATCCGAGATCGCCTCGCCCGACACCGCCGCCGCTTCGCCGACGCCCGTCGGGGCCCGATACTCGCCGAACACGTCGCGCAGCGTCTGCGCCCATTCGCCGGTCGTGGCGCCGGCCTTCGCGGCCGCGATCGTCGCCGGGATGATGTTCTCGCCGTCGTCGCGCGCAACCCGGGCGAGCTCCGCCAGCGATGCATCGACCGCGGCCTGGTCTCGCTCCGCGCGCCAGCGCTGCACCGCCTCTCGGCGCTGTGCCTCGATCTCCGGATCGACGACTAGGATGCCCCCGTCGGCATCGGCGACCAGCGGCGATGGCTCGGTCGAGGTGAAGCGATTCATCCCAACGACGGTCAGCTCGCCGGATTCGATCCGCCGCCAGCGCTCGCGGTGGGATTCGACCAGCGCGGCCTTCATGTAGTCGACCGCCTCGACGGCGCCGCCGAGCTCGGCGACGCGGCCCATCTCGGCGCGGGCGCCATCGGTCAGCTCGGCCACCAGTCCCTCCATCACCTTCGAGCCCTCGAAGATGTCGGGGTACTCGAGCAGGTCAGTCTCGTAGGCGAGGATTTGCTGCAGGCGCAGCGACCATTGCTGGTCCCAGGGTCGCGGCAGGCCGAGCGCCTCATTCCAGGCCGGCAGCTGGATCGCCCGCGCGCGGGCGTCGCGGCCGAGGGTTACGGCGAGCGCTTCGAGCGCGATCCGGTACACGTTGTTCTCCGGCTGGGCCGCGGTCAGCCCCAGCGAGTTGACCTGGACGCCGTAGCGGAAGCGGCGCTGGCGCTCGTCCTGCACGTCGTAGCGGTCACGCCCGAGCTCGTCCCAGAGCTCGGCCATCGCGCGCAGCTTCGCGTGCTCCTCGACGAACCGGACACCGGCGTTGACGAAGAACGAGATCCGGCCGAAGACGTCGCCCATCAGCTCCTGCGGGACGCGCTCGCGGACCGCGTCGAGCACCGCGATCGCGTTCGAGATCGCGTAGGCGATCTCCTGGACCGGGGTCGCCCCGGCCTCCTGAAGGTGGTAGGAGCAGATGTTGATCGGGTTCCACTTCGGGATCTGCTGCACCGTGTAGGCGATCGTGTCGGCGATCAGCCGCATGCTCGGGCCGGGCGGGAAGGCGTACGTGCCCCGGCTCAGGTACTCCTTGAGGATGTCGTTCTGGGTCGTCCCCTGAAGCTGCTTGGGGGCCACGCCCTCTGCCTCGGCGGCGACGATATACAGGGCCAGCAGCCAGGCCGCCGTGGCGTTGATCGTCATCGACGTGTTCATCTGATCGAGCGGGATCCCATCCAGCAGCGTGCGCATGTCGCCGGCGTCGGCGATCGAGACGCCGACCTTGCCGACCTCGCCGCGGGCGAGCTCGTGATCGGGGTCATATCCGGTCTGTGTTGGCAGGTCGAAGGCGATCGAGAGGCCTGTCTGGCCCTTCTCGAGATTGCGCCGGTAAAGCTCATTTGAGCGCTTGGCGTCTGAATGCCCCGCATAAGTGCGCATCATCCATGGCCGGTCGCGGTCCGGCAGCCGAGGCGAATGGGTCTCAGACATGGCGCCATTGTATGAGTCGAGGCCCGAGCGCCCGATCATGCGACAATGAAGTCCAAGTCCCTGATGCCAGATCAGAGCTCAGCCGCGACGGAGCGCGCGATCCTGCAGGAGATCACGGCTCCCCTAAAGACGTTGCCAGACGATCCAGTTGCCGCAGTTCACGCCGATTTCCCGGGAGCGCTGCGGGGGTACGATCGATTGGCGGTCGACGCCTACGTGCAACAGACCAGCCAGCTGGTGGCAGAGCTTCAGGCCACCCGCTCGCCGGAGGCCGCGGTCCGCAAGGCGCTCGAGCGGGTCGGCGAGCAGATCTCCGGGATCCTGCAACGTGCGCACGCCACCGCCGAGGAGATCACCGCGCAGTCGAGAGCCGAGGCAGAGGATCGGCTCGAGCACGCGCGGATCGAGGCGGCGGAGATCGTCGCTGGCGCTCACCAGCGGGTCAAGGACCTCGACGCCGACACTGACCGGATCTGGATCGAGCGGCACCGGATCGTCGATGACGCGCGGGAGCTCGCGCAGCAGCTGACTGCGCTGGCCGACGCCGCTGTCGAGCGCTTCCCGGAGGCCGAGGCCGAGCATGAGGCGCCTGCCGAGGCGGGGCTGTACGAGGACGATCAGGAGGCGACGGTCGTGGCAGCCGACGACGTCGAGGCCACGACCCGGATGCAAACGGTCGAGCCGCCGCCGGACGACAGCGGCGATGACGTCGACAGCGTCGACAGCGTCGACAACGGCGACGGCGCCGACAGCGTCGAATAGCCAACCATTAGCGAATTCAGCCGCCGTGCGCGTGATCGATCTCATGCACGTTGGTCGCGAGCGCGTGATCGGCTGCTGGCAGGTCGGCGATGTCCTGATCGACCCGGGGCCGGGTTCGTGTCTGCCCACTCTGCTCGACGCGCTCGGCGACCAGCGGCCGCGCGCCGTGCTGCTGACCCACATCCATCTCGACCACGCCGGGGCCAGCGGTGCGCTGGTGCAGCGGTGGCCCGAGCTAGAGGTCTACGTCCACGAGCGGGGCGCCCGTCACATGATCGATCCGTCGCGGCTGATCGACAGCGCCAGCCGGCTGTACGGGGCCGACATGGAGCGCCTGTGGGGCGAGATGATTCCGGTCCCTGAGCGCAATCTGACCATCCTGAGCGGCGGTGAGCGACTGTTCGATGGCGCCTTCGAGGTCGCCTACACGCCCGGCCACGCTTCGCATCACGTCTCCTACCTGCATGACGGGGTGGCGTTCGTGGGCGACGTCGGGGGAGTCAGGATCCCGCCGGCACCATTCACGATTCCGCCCACGCCGCCGCCGGACATCGACGTCGAGGCTTGGCACGAGTCGATCGCGCTGATCCGCGCTTGGGAGCCCCTGCGGCTCGCGATGACGCACTTCGGCGCCGCCGCCGACGTCGAAGACCAACTCGCTGTGCTCGATCGCAGGCTGGATGAGTATGCGCAGCTGGCACGCGACGGCGGGCGCGAGCAGTTCGTGTCAATCGTGCAGGCGCAGATCCTGCGTGAGGGCGGGCCTGATCTCACCCAGACCTACGAGCAGGCGGCGCCGATCGAGCAGCTCTACGCCGGCTACGAGCGCTACTGGAGCAAGCGGGCTTGACGCACTGGCCCGGGTGTTGGTCTGGACGGTTAAGCGGCTGCTCTGGCCGTCTCGGACCGCGGCGGGTATGCTGGCTGTGATGTCACTGACGGTCGAGTTGCCGCGCGTCCAGGGACCGGGTAGCGGGCTTGGGGGTCTCTGGCGGGTGGTTGTCCTCAACGACGACCACAACACCTTTGATCACGTCGCCGAGACGCTCGCGGGCGTGATCCCGGGGATGACGCTCGCCGACGGCTACCGGGCCGCCGACCGGATCCACAACAATGGGTGCGCGATCGTGTGGAGCGGCCCGCGTGAGGACGCCGAGCTCTACTGGGAGAGCCTGGACGACGCGGGGCTGACGATGGCTCCGCTCGAGTCCGGCTGAGATCAGACCGCGCTCGGAAGCGACTTGCCGCCGGCGGTCGGCAGCGCCTTGGCCGCCTGCCGCTCGGGGCTGATGCGGACCACGTTCCAGACGAGCCCGAGCTTCTCGAGCACCATGATCAGCAACCCGGTCGGGTCCGCGAGCCGCTCCCAGAAGCGCAGGCCGTGAAAGGCGGACGTCGGGAACGCGTGGTGGTTGTGGTGCCACGCCTCGCCCATCGAGATCGGCGCCAGCCAGAACACATTGCGCGACTCGTCCTCGATGTCGAACCGTTGGCGGCCGAAGAAGTGGCACACCGAGTTGATCGACCAGGTCACGTGGTGTAGCAGGAAGACGCGCACGAAACCGCCCCACAGCAGCGCGGTCAGGGCCGTGCCGAGTCCGCCTCCGATGATCCACCCGAGCGCGAACGGAATCGCGAAGCCGAGCACCACCCACAGCCAGAAAAGGCGATCGACGGCGCGCACGACGCGGTCCTTGACTAGGTCGGGCGCGAAGCGCTCGCGCTCCGCGGTCCCGACGGTCTCGAACAGCCACCCAACGTGGGCATGCCACAGCCCCTTGATCGCGCCGACGAACCCCGGTCCGCTGAGGTGCGGTGAGTGCGGATCGCCATCCTGGTCTGTGAACGCATGGTGCTTGCGGTGGTCGGCGACCCACGTGATCACCGAGCCCTCGACGGCCATCGAGCCGAGCACGCCGACGATCGCACGGAACGCGCGCGACGATTCGAACGCGCGGTGCGTGAACATCCGGTGAAAGCCGAGCGTGACGCCGAAGCCCGTCATCAGGTACAGGCCGATCAGCAGCCCGAGCTCAAGCGGGCCGACTGCGTGGTTCCACAGCAGCACGATCGCGATGGCGACGCCGACGAGCGGCATCGGGACCCCGATCAGGTTCGCGATCTTGTGGGCGCGACTCATCCGGTAGTCACAGGATACGTTGGTGTCGCGCAAGATTCTCTTAACCTAGTAAGTACCCGGGACTGAGAACTTATGCACGCGGTATGAATCATGGCTGACCAGCCCTGGCACGAGCTCCCACCCGGGATCGTCGACGTCCTACGTCCCGCGCTTGGAGACATCGCGAACGAGATGATCGAGGCGGTCGCGACCGTGCCCGCCTATTCACGGCCGCTCGACGGCCCGTTCGGCTACGCGGTCCGCGAGGGTGTGCAGGAGGCGTTGCGGCACTTCCTGGCGGAGGTCGAAGCGGGTGGCAACGTCGCCCGCCCAGACGTTTACTCGGCTCTCGGCAGAGGGGAGATGCGCGCCGGGCGCAGCCTCGAGTCGCTGCTCAGCGCCTACCGGATCGGGGCCCGGGTCGCGTGGCGCCGGTTCGCGGCGATCGGTGTCGAAGCCGGCCTCGAGCCCGACACGCTGTACCTGCTGGCGGAGTCGATCTTCGCCTACATCGACGTCCTGTCTGCCGAGTCGGCCGAGGGCCACGCGCTCGAGCAGTCCGCGGCCGCGAGCGAGTCCGAACTGCGCCGCCGGCGCCTGGTGAGGATGCTGGTCCGCGAGCCACCGGCCGATCCAGAGGCCGTGCGGGCGGCGGCCGCCGATGCCGGCTGGCCGCTGCCCCGGACCCTGGCAGTGCTGGCGATCAGCGGCCGGCAGCGCTCGGCGGTCGCCTCCCGGCTTCCGGCCGGCGCGATCAGCGAGGCGGTCGGCGACCTGACCTGCGCGGTGATCGGCGACCCGGACGGTCCGGGGCGCCGAGCGTGGATCGAGCGTGCGATCGCCGGGACGCGCGCGCGGGCCGGCCTGGGAACCACCGTCGACTGGGCGCAGGCGGCGGTCAGCTTCGCGCGCGCCCGTGCGGTGCTCGAGCTCGCGGGGCCGCCGCCGGCGTTCGTCGTCTCGCGTGACCGGGCGGGCGAGCTGCTGCTGCGCAGCGACCGGCTGCTCGCCGGGGAGCTGGCCGCCGACCAGCTGGCACCCCTTCAGGCGCTCTCCCCGGGATCGCGGGCGCGGCTGACCGAGACGCTGCGCGTCTGGCTTGCCGAGCAGGGGAGGCTGGGTCAGGTTGCGGACCGGCTGGGGATTCATCCGCAGACGGCTCGTTACAGGCTCGGTCGGCTGAGGGAGCTGTTCGGCGACTCGCTCGATGACCCCGACTCCCGCTTCTGGCTCGAGCTTGCGCTGCGGGCTGAGGCGGTGGCGGACTGATCCGCCGGCTCAGGCGGCTGGCTGCGGCGCCGGCTGCTGCGGCTCGGGCTCGGGCTCCGGCTCCGGCTGCGGGGTCGGAACCTCCGGACCCAGTGAGCCGGCCGCGATCTCGTCGGCCCATGCGTACGTGACCGGTATCTGGTAGTGCCCCATGTTGCGCGCCCGGAACTCGATCATCTCGGGCCCGTCCCAGTAGCGGTACCAGTCTTCCTTGCTCGCGATCCACGTCATCTGCGTGACCTTGTAGCGGTCGTCGTTGTTGATGTGGACCCGGTATTCGGTCGCCCCATAGCGCAGCGAGATCGCGGCGACTCGGGCGACGTCGGCCGCGAACGTGTCCTTGCGGAAGGTGGTCGCGTACCACTGGACGGTCATCAGGTCGGCCATGGCTACGCTCCCACCTCGGCCCGGATCGCGCCCGGCCCGTCAGCGGTCCTACCCTGGCCCTCGGCGGTCGCGCCGACCAGGATCGCGATCTTGCCGAGATGCTTGTTGTCGCGCAGCAGCTGGTGGGCCTCGGCGACGCCCTCAAAGCCCATCGTCTGCCACAGGACCGGCCTGATCTTCGACTCCTCGATCAGCTCGTTGGCCTTGTTGGCCTCCCAGGCGTTGGCGAAGTGCGAGCCGATGATCTGCTTCTGGCGCATCCACAGGTAGCGGACGTCGAAGTCGAGCTGGTAGCCCGAGGTGGCACCGCAGATCACGACCTTGCCGAACGGCTTCACGCACAGGACCGAGGTCGGGAACGTCGCCTTGCCGACGTGCTCGAACACGATGTCGGGCGGCCCGCCGAGTAGCTGCTCGACCGCCTTGCAGAAACGCCGCGACTCCTTGAACCGCGCGCGCTCCTCGTCCGCGGTCTCATCTCCGGTCCGCATCATGCCGTTGTATTCCGAGCGATTGACGTATCCGACCGCGCCGAGCTCTTCGACCAGGCGGCCTTTCTCGTCGCTCGAGACCACACCGACGGCGTCTGCGCCGGTCATCGCGCAGAGCTGGGTCGCGAACACGCCTAGGCCGCCGGCTGCGCCCCAGATCAGAACGCGGTGGCCGCCTTGGAGCTTGCAGCGGTCCATCAGCATCCGGTAGGCGGTGAAGTACGTGAGTCCGTATGAGGCGGCCTCCTCCCACGCCAGGTGGGCGGGCTTGGGCAGCAGTTGCTGCGCCTGCACTTTGCAGAACTGCGCGAACGAGCCCCAGCTCGTCTCATAGCCCCAGATCTGCTGGCTCGGCGCGGCGAGCGGATCGAGCCCGTGGACCTCCGGATCCTCGTACGACGCCTGGTTGCAGTGCACGACGACCTCATCGCCCGGCTTCCAACGGGTCACGCCCTGGCCGACCTTCCAGACGATCCCCGAGGCATCCGAACCGCCGATGTGATGGTCCTCGTTGGGGTGGTAGCGGAACACCGAGACCGGCTCGCCCAGTGCCGCCCAGACGTTGTTGAAGTTCACGCCGGCGGCCATCACGCGCACGATCACCTCGAATGCGCCCGGCTCGGGGACCTCGATTTCCTCGAGCTGGAAGGCCTCCGTGGGCTCGCCCTGGCGCTCCTCGCGGATCACCCAGGCCGCCATCGTCGGCGGCAGGACGCCCGGCTCCGCGTCTACGGTCGCGATCTTGGACGTGTCGACGGCCACGGGCGGGATCGTAGGGGTTTTGTGCGGTCGGGGGCGCGCGCTCCGGCCAGTGCTCGCGCCTGACGCGAACGTGGCATCGAGCTCCAGGCAGGGCAGCTCAGGCGAGCGACAGTTCGGCCTCAGGCGCGGTCTGCTCGGTCTCCTTGAGCGGTTGCGGCTCGACCGTGCGCTTGGGCTTGCTCTCGATCAGGACCAGCGCCAGGACCGCGCCGACCAGCGTAACCGCGGCGCCGATCGTCAGCCCGATTCCGAGCGACGAGACGAACGCATCACGGACGACCGTGACGACGTGCTCCGAAACGTGACCACCGGGGACACTGCCGGCGCCGAGCGCGTTGGCGAGTCCCGATCGCGACGCGGCGGAAAGATGGGGGAGACCGGCGTTGATCTTCGACGTGCCGATCACGGTCAGCAGCGCGCCGATCACGGCGATGCCGAACGTGCCGCCGACCATGCGGTTCATCGACAGCACGCCGGACGCGACGCCCGCCTTGGTGCGGTCGACCGCGTTCATCGCCGCGGTGCTCATCGGCGACATTGTCAGACCCATGCCCAGGCCCATCAGGATGAATC
>JBKQJQ010000470.1:0-3056 GCA_052147875.1 Solirubrobacteraceae bacterium
AACCCCAGGTAGCGGTCGCCATCGGGCAGCGGCACCACGGGACGGCCGCGGGCGATCGTGATCTCCAGCCCGCCGATGCCCTCCACCGCCCGCGCCTCCTGCTGCCTCTCGACCGCGCGCAGCACGCCAGCCCCGGGGATCGGGATCATCATCACGCCAGACGCCGTCGACTCTCGCGCCAGGTTCTCAAGCTCCAGGCCCAGCGCGTGGCGCAGGATCACCTGCTCCAGACTGACGCCAGCGCCGAAGCGCAGCGCGCGCGAGCACAGGCCGCCGATCGACCGGGCCGCTAGCTCCAGGACACTCACCCGTTCGCCGTGCACGCGCACCTCGGCGTGGATCGGTCCCTCACCCAGCCCCAGCGCACGCGCGGCACGCGCAGTAACCGCCTCGACCTCTGCCAGGACGCCGGGCGGCAGCCGCGATGGCGTCACGTACAGCGTCTCCTCAAAATACGGCCCCTCGAGCGGGTCGGGCTTATCGAACACCGCCAGCACCTCCAGACGGCCCCCGCGCAGTAGCCCCTCGAGCGCCACCTCCGCGCCGTGAAGGTAGCTCTCTAACAGCAGCGGCGCTCCGGGCGGCTCCCCAGCGGCGCCCAGAATTCCGCGGACGCGCTCGGCGGTCAAGCGCGCCTGCTCGGCGTCGTCGGCCCGGATCACCCCCCGGCTGCCCGACAACCCCAGCGGCTTGACGACGCACGGAAGACCCACCTCGCGCGCCACGGCCGCGACGTCGACTCCAAAGGGCAGCAAAGCGAAGCGCGGTTGCGGGACGCCGGCGTCCGCGAGCGCCCGGCGCATCGCCGCCTTATCACGCGTACGGGCGACAGCGGCCGGCGGGTTATGGGGCAGCCCGAGGCGCTCGGCGCCCAGCGCGGCGGCCATCACGCCCTGGTCATCGACGCCCACGACCGCAGCGAACGGGGTCTCCCGAGCACGGTCGGCGATCTGCTCGGCCGCCACTGCCGGGTCCGACAGGCGCAGCGTGAGCGCACGTTCGCCCATCGCCGCCGACATCGCCGCCGGGCGCTCGGACGCCACCGTGACCGCGACGCCGAGCTCCCGCGCCGCCATCAGGAAGTCCGGCGCCCGGTAGGTAGCCGACGGCAGGATCAAAAGAAGGCGGGCCACGGCGCTATCGTAGATCGGTGCCCGACCCAGCCCCCGCAGTCCTCGCGATCACGGCATCGGCTCTTGAGCGCGTGCGCGACTTCCGCGCCGCCACGCCCGACCCGAGCGATCGCGTGCTGTCCGTGCAGGTCACCGGCGAGGCCGACGGCGCGTACGTCTGCGCGCTATCGCTCGAGCCGCTGGCCAAGGTCCGCGCCAGCGACACCGTGCAGCACGAGGGGGATCTCGCGATCGTCGTCGCCGACGACAGCGTCGACAAGCTGCGCGGCGCCACCATCGACTGGAGCGCGAACCGGCTCGGCGGCGGGTTCGTGGTCGTCAACCCGAACAAGCCGGCGCCCCCACCGCTCACCCTTCCCACCCTGCCGATGAGCCCGGGAGCCGGCCGCCCCGGCCTCCCGCCGGCTCCGCCGCGGCCGTCGCCCACAGGCGGGCTGGACACCGATCTCGCGCGTCGCGTCACGGCCGTGCTCGACCGCGATATCAACCCGAGCATCGCCAGCCACGGCGGACACGCCGAGCTCGCCGCCGTCGAAGGCGCCACCGCCTACCTACGCCTGGGCGGCGGATGCCAGGGCTGCGGCATGGCCACCGTCACCCTCAGCCAAGGCATCGAAGTAGCGATCACCCAAGCCGTCTCCGAGATCGATCGCGTCGTCGACGTCACTGACCACGCGTCCGGCACCAACCCCTATTTCGAGCCGGCCAAGAAGTAGCCCGTCGCGCACCTCCGCCGACGAGCCGTCGCGCGGCCGTGCGCTCCTGACGATCTCCGCGACCGTGCCACCGCCGCCGGCACCCACAACCAACAGCTCGTCCTCTACAACGCCCCCTCAATGTTCACTAGCTTCCTCGACGGTCTGCTGGCAACGCGGTGCGATGAGGTGCGGCTGACAGACCGGCCATACGGCTCGCCCAGCGTGGCTGACGTTGGGGCTGTGAAGGATCGGCGCTCGCCTGTAGCGTTTATCGCACCAGGATCGAGTTCCCAACGGCGAGACGCAACCGTTCCCGCACCCGCGACACTTTGTACGCTGATCGTTGACGTGTGCGACGCCGTCGTCGTGGTCAGGGCAGCAGGTGGAACGCCTTGGTGTGGGCGGGCCGCACGACTCGGAAGTGGCGGTGGTCGAGGGTGGCGATGTCGACGATCCGCCGGCGTTCGGCAGCGGCGACGACGGACGCGTCGACGCTGCCTAGCGGCAAGTCGTGGTAGCGGGCCACGAGTTCGGCGATCCTGATCAGGTCGGCGGCATGGATGGGCTCAAGCGTGAAGTTGCCGGAGGCGAGGTCTCCGAGGAACCGGACTTCGGCGTGCCAGCCGAGTCGCGTGGCGAGCAGGTAGACAACTTCGGTGATGACAAGGCTTGGGACGAGTAGCGGACCGCGATATGTCTCCAATAGTTCCTGGCAGGTCGCATGATGGGCGTCATCGCCGTCGACGTACGCATAGAGCGGGCCCGAGTCGACGATCAACGCGATTCGTTGGCCTCCGCAGCGATGATCTCCTCAATCCGCTCGGAGATGTCCGTCCGTCCGCTATGGCCTGCCGCCGCGGCGTCCAGGCGCCGCCGCGGACCGGCGCCGATGTGCGCCTCAATCGCATTGCGCGTAAGTTCCGAAATCGTCGTGCCGCGCCGCTCAGCTTCGTGCCGGAGCCGGGCGTCTAAGTCGTCTGGAAGTTTGACGGTCGTTCGTTTCATGGGTATGCCAGCATACCATCTGGCCGGGACGGCGCCCGTGACAATTCCAGCGCGGAGCGCAGCTCAAGCCTAGGTTCTGAAACGCGCCGTGCGGCGAGGTGGAGGCGTTCTCGCCCGGCTCCGGTCAAGCGTCCAGTCGATGGCGTCATGAAGACCACTTTTCCGTGTAGTACTTGCGGACCGTGGTGTCTGATGAGCCATAAGACGAGGAGCCGGCGGC
>JBKQJQ010000471.1:0-7166 GCA_052147875.1 Solirubrobacteraceae bacterium
AGGTCCGACCCAACCTCGACGGCGCGATCTGCTGCTCGACTCCCGTCGGTTACAGCGAGCACGTGCTCGTACGACACGAGTCGAGGATACGCCGCGCCAGGTTGCGAAACGATGAATCAGGCGGCGCTGCCGAGCAGCGACACAGCCAGCTCGGCGACCTGTGTCGGCGTCCTGCCGACGCGCACGCCCTTGCTTTCCAGCGCCTCTGCCTTGGCGGCGGCGGTTCCGTGCGAGCCCGACACGATCGCACCGGCGTGGCCCATCGTCTTGCCCGGCGGCGCGGTGAAGCCAGCGATGTAGGCGACGGTCGGCTTGCTCACGCGGTCGGCGATGAACTGGGCCGCGCGTTCCTCCGCGTCGCCGCCGATCTCGCCGCACATCACGATCAGCTCCGTCTCGGGGTCATCCTGGAACATCGCGATCACGTCGATGAAGTCGGTCCCGGGCACTGGGTCGCCGCCGATCCCGACGATCGTCGAGTTGCCGAATCCGCTCTGGGCGAGCACGTTGCCGATCTGGTAGGTGAGCGTGCCCGAGCGTGAGACAACGCCGACGTTTCCCTGGCTGAAGAAGGCTGCCGGGATGATCCCGACGTTCGCCTTGCCGGGCGACAGGATGCCCGGGCAGTTGGGGCCGACCAGCCGCGAGCGACGGTTCTTCTTAAGCGTGTTGTAGACGCGCAGCTCGTCGTGAGCGGGAATCCCCTCGGTGATGCAGATGATCAGCTCGATCCCCGCGTCCTCGGCCTCGAGGATCGAGTCGGCGGCGAAGCGCGGCGGCACGAACACCATCGCGGTATTGGCGCCAACCTTGTCGACCGCCTCGTGGAAGGTGTTGAAGACCGGGACCCCGTCGACGTCCTGCCCACCCTTGCCGGGGGTCACCCCGCCGACGACCTCGGTGCCATAGTCGCGGTTGCGCAGCGAGTGGAACGTACCCTCGCGGCCCGTGATGCCGGAGGTACAGAGCCGGGTTTCGGCGCCGACCAGGATGCTCATGGCTGCGCCGCGGCCAGCTCGACGACCTTCGCCGCCGCGCCGTCCATCGTCGACTCCGTAAACACGTTCGGGAGCGCCGCCTCGGCCAGCAGCCGCCGCCCCTCCACGTCGTTGGTCCCGTCGAGCCTGACGACGAACGGGACCGTCGGCTTGATCTGCGCGAACGCCTCGATCAGACCCTTGGCGACCTCGTCACAGCGCGTGATCCCACCGAAGATGTTGAACAGGACCGCCTTGACCTTGGGGTCGGAGAGGATCACCTCGACGGCGCTCGTGATCGCGTCGGCGCGTGAGCCGCCGCCGGCGTCGAGGAAGTTCGCGGGCGAGCCGCCCGCCTGGGCGACGACGTCGAGCGTCGACATCACCAGCCCAGCCCCATTCCCGAGGATCCCGATGTCGCCGTCGAGCTTGACGTACGTCAGGCCGCGCTCCTTGGCCATCTGCTCCTGCGGGTCCTCCTGGGAGCGATCGCGCAGCTGCGCGTTGTCCGGGTGGCGGTAGAGCGCGTTGCCGTCGAGGGTCACCTTCGCATCGAGCGCCTTGACGCCGCGTCCGCCTGCGTCGCCGGCGGACGCCGGTGTGACGATCAGCGGGTTGACCTCGACCAGCATCGCCTCCTCCGAGATGAAGACGTCATACAGCCTCGAGAGCATCTCGCCGACCGGACGCACGACGTCGCCGTCGACGCCCGCCTCGAATGCCAGCCGCCGGCCGTGGAAGTCCTGGAACCCGAGCAGCGGGTCGACGTGTAGGCGGGCGATCGCATCCGGATCCTCGTCGGCGACCTGCTCGATGTCCATCCCGCCCTTGGTCGAGAGCATCACCAGCGGCGCCTTGGCCGAGCGATCAAAAACGACCGAGGCGTAGTACTCGGATGCGATCTCTGACGCGCCCTCGATCCACAGCTCCTGCACGGTCAGGCCGCGGATGTCCATCCCGAGGATCGCCTCCGCGTTCGCGCGGGCTTCGTCGCGGTTCTGGCAGACCTTGATCCCGCCGAGCTTGCCCCGACCGCCGATCTGGACCTGAGCCTTGACCACGCACGGATAGCCGATCTCGTCGGCCGCAGCCACGGCCTCCGCGACGGTGTCGGCTGGAAGGCCGGCGGGAACCGGCACCCCATGACGGGCAAACAGCTGCTTGCCCTGATACTCGAGTAGATCCATGGCGCGGCGGATGCTATTGGTTCGTGCTCTGGCACAGCGGCCCCGCACGAGCGGTTCAAACGGCGCCGCCCGGAAAGCACCAGGCTCGACTGCCATGGCATTATCAGCCCCCGATGGCGATCCCCAAGACAGTCAGCTTTGTGACATTCGACGTCTACGGCACCCTTATCGACTGGGACACGGGCGCCTTCGACGCATTCCACGCCGAAGCCGAGCGCGACGGCTTCACGATCGAGCGCGACGAGCTGATCCCGCTGTTCCACGAGATCCAGCGGCAGATCGAGGCGGGCTCCTACGAGCTGTACGCCGAGGTGCTACGCCGAACCGCGGTCCAAATCGCGAAGCGACTCGGGTGGCCGCTCGAGCCCTCCCGATCGGGATTCCTACCCGACTCGGTGCAACGGTGGATGCCGTTCAAGGAGACCATCCCGGTGCTGACCAAGGTCGCCAAAAACCACAAGGTGGGTCTGATCTCGAACATCGACGACAAGCTGCTGGGCCAGACTCGCCGCCACATCCCGCTCGATTTCGACCTGGTGGTGACGGCTCAGCAGGTCCGCTCCTACAAGCCGGATCCGGCGCACTTCACGGAGTGCGAGCGGCGGATCGGCTCCAAGAAGGGGTGGGTGCACATCGCCGCGAGCTACTACCACGACATCGAACCGTGCTTGAAGAAGAAGATCCCGGTGATCTGGGTCAATCGCAGCAAGGAGCAGCTCGAGCCGGGACAGAAGAAGCCCGACGCGGAAGTTTCGAGCCTGCGCGAAGCGGCGAAGCTGATCGGCGTCAGCTGAGCGGTCCGGTGGGCCGCCAGCCCGGACGCGAGGACTGATGCGCGTCGCGGCGCTCGTGTCCGACGTGATCGTGTTTGTTTCGGACGTCTGGCAGACGACCTGCACCGCCGTGCGAGCGGCGGACGAGGGGTTCGTTATCGACTCGCCGATCTACCCGGAGGAGCTGCGGGCGATCCCAGATGTGCTCGCTCAGGCCGGGTTCCCCGTCTCCGGACTGCTCGCGACGCATGGCGACTGGGACCACCTGCTCGGGCGGCTAGCGTTCGGCGGGGCTTCGCTTGGTTGCGCGGAGTCGACCGTCCGGCGATTGGCCGCCGAGCCGGGTGCGGCGCAACGCAAGCTGCGGAACTTCGATGCCGAGCACTATGTCGAGCGCCACGCGCCGCTGGCACTCGGCGAGATCCAATCGCTGCCGGTACCCGGAAGCCTCGAGCTCGGGCCGTCACGCGTGCTCGAGCTACACGAGACCCCGGGGCACACCGCCGACGGCGTCGCGTACTGGTTGCCGTGGCTGCGGGTGCTCGTCTGCGGCGACTACATCTCCCCGGTCGAGATCCCGATGCTGGGCGAGAGCGGCTCGCTTGACGACTACTCGCTGACGCTAGCCCGGCTGCGTGAACTGCTGGGCCAGGCGACCTGGGTGATCCCGGGTCACGGGGCGCCGCTCGAGTCCAAGCGGGGACTGAAGATCCTCGACGAGGACGCCCGCTACCTCGAACGGCTCGCGCGCGATCCGGGCAAGGCGGCGCCACCGAGCTCACGGCGTAGCCCCGCACAGAAGCAGATTCACGAAGCGAACGTCGAGTTCGCTACTCGGAAGCGGCGCTGATCACCGCGATCGTGTCGCCGCTGGCGATCGACGCCCCGACCGCGATCGGCAGCTGGGCGATCGTTCCCGACTTGTGGGCGGTGATCTCATTTTCCATCTTCATTGCCTCGATGACGGCGATCAACGCGCCCTCTTCGACAGCGGCACCCGCCTCGACGGCGACCTTCAGGACCGTGCCCTGGATCGGTGAGACGAGCGCGTCGGCGCCACCGCCGCCGCCGCTCACAGCGGCGCGCTCGGAGCGTCGCGGCGGCTTGCGGGCGCCCGCGGGCGCTGCCGGCCCGGCGCCGTTGGGGTTCGCGCCGACCTGAGCCGGCGTGCCGATCACCGTGACCTCAAAGCGCTTGCCCGAAACCTCGACCGTGTAGCTCCGCTCGACGCTCCCGCCGTCCTCCCCCGGGCCATCGCTGCTGGGCGCGGGCTCGAACGCGAGCTGCTTGAGCCACTGGCGGTCCTCGATCAGGTCGCGGCAGGTCTCCGCGTTGGCCCACTGCGCGGTCGCGAGGATCGCCTTGTGGAACGGGATCAGCGTCTTCAGCTCGCCGATCTCGTACTCGCCGAGAGCCCGGAGCATCCGTGCGGTCGCCTGCTCGCGGTCAGCGTCCCAGACGATCAGCTTGGCGACCATCGGGTCGTACATCGGCGAGATCTCCGACCCCGGCCCGACGCCCGAGTCGACGCGCACGCCCGGCCCGGTCGGCTCGCGATAGGCGCCGATCGTGCCGGGCGCCGGCGCGAAGTTCTTGCTCGCGTCCTCGGCGTTGATCCGACACTCGATCGCGTGCCCGCGCAGCTCGACCTCTTGTTGCGAGATCGAGAGCGGCTCGCCGGCGGCGACCCTGATCCCCTCCTTGACGATGTCGATCCCGGTCACCATCTCGGTCACGCAGTGCTCGACCTGGACGCGTGTGTTCATCTCGAGAAAGAAGTACTCGCCGTCCTGGAGCAGGCCTTCGATCGTGCCCGCGCCGGTGTAGCTGACGGCGGCGGCTGCCTCGGTCGCGATCTTGCCGATCTTCGCCCGCAGCTCGTCGTCGACCGCCGGTGCGGGCGCCTCCTCGATCAGCTTCTGATGGCGGCGCTGCAGCGAGCAGTCGCGCTCACCGAGGTGGATCACGTTGCCGTGCGAGTCGGCCAGCACCTGGACCTCCACGTGGCGCGGGTCAGGCAGGTAGCGCTCGAGATAGACGGTCGCGTCGGAGAAGAACTTCTCGCCTTCGCGTGCGGCACCCTCGAACGCCTCCTCGAGCTTGTCCTCGGACAGCGCGACGCGGAAGCCCTTGCCGCCGCCGCCCCCGGCAGCCTTGACGGCCACCGGATAGCCGATCGTCTCGTCGATGATCTTGCGGGCGTCGTCGATCGTTTGGACCGGCTCGGTTGTGCCCGGCACGATCGGCACACCGGCCTTCCGCATCAGTTCACGCGCACGTGTCTTTGAGCCCATCGCCTCGATCGCCGATGAGGGCGGCCCGATGAACACCGTGCCGCGGTCCTCGAGCGTCTTAGCAAAGGCCGCGTTCTCAGCCAGGAAGCCGTAGCCGGGGTGCACCGCCTCGGCGCCCGAGCGCTCGATCGCGTCGATCAGCTTCTCGATGTTGAGGTAGCTCTCGGCGGCCGGCCCGGGGCCGAGCAGGTAGGCCTCGGTCGCGCGCTTGACGTGGATCGCGTCGCGATCGAGCTCGGAGTAGACCGCCACGGTCGCGATCCCGAGCTCCTCGCAGGCGCGGATGACTCTGACCGCGATCTCGCCGCGGTTGGCGATCAGGACCTTCGAGAACATGCGGCGGGCACTTTACCTCCGTGTCGGGGTGATTGTTCGACGTCGCGGCTAGCGCGCGTCGACGATCATCCCGGCGGCGACCGTGTCGTTGGTCGTCTCGTCGATCAGGATGAAGCTGCCCGTCGTCCGGTTGCGAGCGTACGTGTCGACGACCAGCTCCGAGCTGCAGCGGACGTGCACGCGGCCGATCTCGTTCAGCGCCAGCTGCTGGGCCGGTGCGTGATCGAGCGTGTTGACGTCGACCCGGTACTCGACCTGGTCGACGATCGCCCGTGCATTGCGGGTCGTGTGCTTGATCGTGTAGCGCCCGCGCGGCTGCATCGGCTGCTCGCTCATCCAGCAGATCATCGCCTCGAGCTCGCGCGCGCTGACGGGCTGGTCCTCGGCCGCGACGATCATGTCGCCGCGCGAGATGTCGATCTGGTTGCCGAGCCGCAACGCCACGCTCATCGTCGGGAACGCCGCCTCGACGCTGCCCGAGTACGTGTCGATCCCGGCGATGCTGGTTCGCTGGCCGCCCGGCAGGACGACGATGTCGTCGCCGGGGCGCAGCACGCCGCCCGCGACCTGGCCCGCGTAACCGCGGTAGTCGTGGTGCTCCTCGCTCATCGGGCGGATCACCCACTGGACCGGGAAGCGGACGTCGTTGAGGTTGCGATCTGGCGCGATCACGACGTGCTCGAGGTGGTACAGCAGGGGCGCGCCTCCATACCACTGCATCGCCCGCGAGCGGTCGACGACGTTGTCGCCGCGCAGCGCCGAGATCGGGATGAACGTCATGTCCGGGATCTGGAGCCGCGCGGCCCAGTCGGTGACCTCTTCGAGGATCTCGTAGAAGGTGTCCTCGTCATAGCCGACCAGGTCCATCTTGTTGACGCACACGACGACGTGCGGGATCCGCAGCAGCGAGGCGATGAACACGTGTCGCCGGGTCTGCTCCGAGACACCGTTGCGGGCGTCGACGAGCACGATCGACAGGTCGGCGGTCGACGCGCCGGTGACCATGTTGCGCGTGTACTGCTCGTGGCCGGGGGTATCGGCGATGATGAACTTGCGTCGCGGGGTCTGGAAGTACCGGTAGGCGACGTCGATCGTGATCCCCTGCTCGCGCTCGGCGCGCAGGCCGTCGGTCAGCAGCGAGAGGTCGAGGAAGTCGTGGCCCATCCGCCGGCTGGTCTGCTCGACGTGCGCGAGCTGGTCGCTGAGGACCTGCTTGCTGTCATACAGCAGGCGCCCGATGAGAGTGCTCTTGCCGTCGTCCACGGAGCCCGCGGTGGCGAAGCGCAGCAGGTCGGCCGGCCTGTCGGTGAGCTTGCGGAAGGCGTCTCTCGCCTCCTCCGCGACGAGCGCGGCGGGGCGCTCCTGAGCCGGCACGGTGGCGCCGTTGCCGTTGGCGCCGTTGCCGTTGGCGCTCCCATGGGTTCCCGCGGCATCGTTCGTCCCCATCAGCGATACCCCCGTCTCTTGCGATCCTCGATCGCCCCGGTGCAGCTCATGTCTCTGTTCAGAAGCGTATGGACGCGGTGAATGGTTGCTCCCAATCTCTGAGCTCCAGGAACGGGCCGATCGAATTCGGCCGCGACCTCGCGGATGGCGTGG
>JBKQJQ010000472.1:0-3009 GCA_052147875.1 Solirubrobacteraceae bacterium
GGTCGAGCGCGCGATGAAGCGCGCGGCCAAGGTGCAGGAGAAGGAGCTCAAGGCCGACACGGAGGAGCTCGAGCGCGACGCAGCCGCGGCACGAGACGCCGAGAGCTAGCCCGGGAGCCGGCGTGCGGGCCACAAAGAATCTGCTCATCGAATTACGTGCGCGGGCGCCTCGAGCCGGCGCGCACCCTCAGGTTCGGCATCGATCCTGATCTGGCCGGCAGCGTCGGCAGCGCCCAGAACGCAGCCAAGCCGGTCAACGAGACCAAGACGATCGCGGCCCTGCGTGCCCTTCGGCCGCCTGGCAGGCAGCTGGTGCTGCGGGTCAACCGCCTGTTCGAGTCTTCCGGGGAAGCCGGCATCCGCCGCCTTGAGCGGATCATCGATCGCTACACGCGCGCGGGGTTCGATACCGAGCTTCAGGTCCGCTACCACCCGGCCGGCAGCGAGGAGGGGAACATCGCCGACTGGACGCGTTACGTGCGCCACGTCGTCGACGTGTTCGGGTCCAACCGCCATCTGATCGCGATGACGATCACCAACGAGATCAACATCGCGGTGTCGCCCAACACCTCCGACGGCGCGTACCCGAACGCCGAGCAGGCGCTGATCCAGGGGGTTATCGCCGCACATCAGGAGGCCGAACGCCGCGGCTTCACACAGCTGCGGTTCGGCTTCACGTATGCGTACTGCTTCAACTCGGCCGCCGACGCGGCGATGTTCAGCGGCCTGAGAGCCGGTGGCGAAGCGTTCCGCAGGGCACTCGGGTTAGTCGGCGTCGACTACTACCCGGTGCTGTTCCCGGGTCGAGCGACCCCGCTCCGTAGCGCGACGCTCGAGATGATGGCCAGAGTGCGGCGTGCGTTCATGCCGCTCGCGGGGCTCGGGTCGCGCACTCCGATCTGGATCACGGAGAGCGGCTACGACACGACCCCCGGGGGCGTGTCTGACGCCCGGCAGCGCGCGGCGCTGACGCAGATCGTCGACACGGTCCGCAGCGCCGCGAAGACGTTCAACGTGAGCGACTACCGGTGGTTCAACCTGCGCGACAACATCTCGACCACGACCGCTTTTGGTGAGACCAGCGGCCTACTGACCGACGACTACGAGCGCAAGCCTTCGTTCTACGCCTACAGGCGGCTGATCGCACGCTTCGGCGCCTGCCGCTAAACCATGATCTTGCCGCCGGCGACGTCGAGCGTCACGCCGGTGATCCACGACGAGGCGTCGGAGGCGAGAAACAGGGTTGCGGCGGCCACGTCCTCGGGCTGGCCGATGCGCCGCAGCGGGAACGAGTTCGCCAGCTGCTGGCGCTGCTCCGGCGTCGTCCAGGTGCGAATCCGCTCGTTCTCGATTGCCGATGGCGCCAGGCAGCTGACGCGGATCCCCTGCGGGCCCAGCTCGTTCGCTAGGTGGCGGCTGAAGGCGATCACGCCTGCCTTTGCCGCCGCGTAGGCGGCGTTCGACCGGGCCGCCTGCCGCGCAGCAGCCGAGGACATCGTGACGATCGACCCACGCCCGCGCGCGAGCATCGCCGGCAGCAGCGCGCTGATCGTCAAAAACGTCGACGTGAGGTCGGACTCGATCACCTCGCGCCAGTGGACGGCGGTCTCCTCGGGCGTTGGGACCGGCATCCCGCTGCCGCCGGCAAACGCCGCGAGGATCTCCGGCGAACCGAGCTGCTCGGCGACGTCGCCCACGAGATGCTCGAGGTCTGACTCGACGGTGCAATCGGCGCGCACAGCGATCGCTCGGCCGCCCTGCCCGGTGATCGCGTCGACGACGCCGGTCAGGGCCCGCTGATCGCGACCGACGGCGGCGACCGCAGCGCCGTTGGCCGCCAGCGCGCGAGCGGTCGCGGCTCCGATCCCGCGTGAGCCGCCCGTCACGACAGCGACCTTGCCCGCGAGGTCGGGATAGGTGGGGAGGGTTACCGCCATCGGGCTACTCGAAAAACTCGCGCAACACGCAAAAAGCTTAGATCTCAAAGATTTAGATGTCAATGTGTCTTGCTAAGCTGTGGAAATGCGGCCGCCCACCGTTCCGATCGGCCTACAGCTCGCTCGCGCCGCGCGCGTCGTCAGCCGCGCCTTCGACGCAGCGCTCGCCGAGGCGGGTGGCTCACTGCCGGTGTGGCTGGTGCTGCTGAACGTCAAGACCCGCCAGGTTGCAAATCAGCGCGAGCTTGCGCGGGCGGTCGGGATCCGCGAGGCGACGCTGACGCACCACCTCAACGCGATGGAGGCGAACGGGCTGCTCATCCGCCGTAACGATCAGGCCAACCGGCGGATCCACGTCGTCGAGCTAACGGCGTCAGGTGAGCAGGTGTTCGTGCGCCTGCGTACCGCGGCGATGGCCTTCAACCGGCGACTTTCGCACGGCGTCGGCGCCGCCGAGGCGGCGCAGCTGGAGCGGGTGCTCGGCCTGCTGGTCGCCAACGTTGGCAGTGCGGATGGCGACCAAGCGCCGTGGGCCGGCCTGCTCGAGCGCGCACCTTGACGACGCCGGAGCTCTTATCGAGTTGTGATGGTTCTCGTGGGGTAGCTCTTCGCCGGCCGCGGGATCCTTGGCGCCCTGGCTCTAGAAAGAAGGCGAAACCATGACCACGATTCTGATCCTGAACGCGGTGTCATCGCTGGTTGCGGCTGCCGGTGCCGGCGGACTCGTCGCCTCGCGGCGGCGGCGCGCCAAGCGGGCGGTCGTGCAACGGGCGTACGTGAGCAGGAACTGACCGTCAGCTCGCCGTAAACGCGCGTTGGATTACGTGCGGGCGCGCCCGTGCGCTTATCGAGCGCTGTCCACCTGCCGCCGGGGCGGCATGGCCCCTCCTCATTTGCCCGCTTCAAGCCTACGCACAAGCGAGCGCTCAATCAACCGCGCAGCGGCATGCGAGCATGTCCGAATGGGGCACGTCGCGGTATCCCACCTTGCCTACGCGCACCCGGGCGGCGAGCTGCTGTTCTCCGACGTCTCGTTCCGCGTTTCGCCGGGCGAACACGTAGGACTGATCGG
>JBKQJQ010000473.1:0-4328 GCA_052147875.1 Solirubrobacteraceae bacterium
TGTTACGGACGTCTTACATGAGGCTCTCCGGCGCTCCGGTATCGCACCGAGCACCGCCACCTACATGCACACTGTGGACGGCTTTGACCAGGTGCCGGGTGCGGTGATTGCGCCCACGGATATCGTCGGTGAGCAGCCCCGATTCGTCAGTGCGCGAACGCTCCAGGAGATTCCATACAGATACTACGATGAGGTCACCAGGCGCAAGTCTCCAGATCGCGTGATCAGAGCAGCTGCGATTCCTGACGGACGTCTGATGCACGACGGCGGCGTAGTCGTCACTAGGGATGGGGCACTCGTTCTGGAATCGCTCTGGGACGTTGACCACTACGAGCGCGATTACGTGACTCCAAAGCGGGTTGCTCCGGCGTACGAATTAGAAGGTACTTGCGCGTCGCTGATTTCCTTGTGGCACAACAACTACTACCACTGGATGCTCGACTCGCTTCCGCGGCTTGCTGTGCTGGAGGCGGCGGGCTTCGATGACGTGCGTCTAATCGTGCCTGAGAAGATGATGATTTGGCAGCGGGAGATGCTGGCCAGAGTCGGTGTCGCGCCGGAGCGCCTCACGCCATACGTCGGCCAGCATGTCCAGGCTGAGCAGCTAATTTGGGCAGCGGCGCCGAGCTACATTTCGGTTCCCACCCCGTTTGTTGTCGAGTGGCTACGTGAGCGCTTGCGCGGGCCCGCGGTTGAGGCTGCCCACCGCCGGCTGTTCATTCGGCGCGCTACAAATCGACGCCTGATCAACGAGGCCGAGGTGTGGGAGTTTCTCCGGCAGTACGGCTTTGAGATGATCGAGCCGGACAAGCTCTCGGTGGCCGCGCAGATCGAGGCGTTCGCCAGTGCGCGAGTGGTCGTCGCAACTCACGGTGCGGGAATCGCGAACGCACTGTTCTCGGACCAGATCTCACTGCTAGAGATGTTTCAGCCAGGCTTCTTCACCGCTCCCTACTTCGCGCTCGCGGGGGCGGCGGAGTGGGAATACTGGTATCTGACGGGCATACCCTCGGGGACAACGGGGCGCTCGGGCAACGCGAAAAACAGTGACTTCGCTGTGCCGATCGATTTACTGGGAAAGACAGTTCAACGGATGCTCGCAACGATATGATGATCGACGTTCTGCGGACGTGCACGGGCTCGCGGGGTAGCATGCCCATGGCGCGGATCAGCGCCGAGAAGGCGAACCGCGCGGTCGCCGCCGCTTCGCCCGAAGCGCCGCACCGCTGCGCGGGGAGCGGGCCTTATTCGGTCGAATGGTGGGCCTTGGCTCGATGGTGTCGACGTGAGTTGGTTCGTCTTATCGAAGGAGCCCGAGCCTTGGCTGTTGTCGGAGTGTAGTACGCGGTGCTGGCCCCCGCGGGCGGGACGACATCGACGTCCGCCGAGTCGAGCATGAGCGGTGCGAGCCAGCGGTACAGGCCCATGTAGTAGTTGCGCGCTGTGTAGACCATAGAGATCTGAAAGGACTCCCTGATCTGCTTTACCTGAGTCGGGACGAGCGATGTCAGATCGGACCGGCCGTAGCGGCTGAGAAGCGTTAGACCTGAGCTCAAGAATGGCGTGTAGTCGCTGTGACGGGTCCCGTCGGTGGCGTCAAGAATGAACGTGGATCCGATCAGCGGACGCTCCTGGTCAAAGAGCAGGTTCATTAGATCGAGCGCCCGCGCGTCATGGGAGAGGACGAATAGCGAGGACGCGACGTCCAGCTGGAGCACCGTGTACTCAGGGTCAAAGCCGGGACCGGTCACGCCGGCCTCTGTGAGGTACCCAGCGCCACCTGCGTCATAGGCCGAAGACTTGGACGGCGGTCTGGTAATCACGAGGCCGTACCCCGCCCATCTCGGCGTTGGCGGATGCTCCACAAAGCGCCACGAGGCGTTATAGGCGTCCAGGAATCGTTGTTGTCGCGAGACCCGCCAAGCTAGGTACATCACCTCCGTGTAGGCCAGGTTTATGTTTCCGTTGGCGTAGAAGTCGAGGTCCCCGTCGTTGATGAGGAACTTCGCGCTGGCGATAATCGCTGCCTCCCACCGCGCGACTGTATGCGGATCAAGCCGGCTCTGATCGGCGATCAGTGCCTCGCCGAGCATCGGCGTGAAGAAGGCTGTGTTGATACCCGGGCTGGTACCGATGTCACCCATTGAGCCATCAGGCTGCTGGTATTTGTCCAGCGTGGTGTCGAACGTGTCCACCACGACCGGGAGTCGCGAAGAATCGTTGCGCGCGAGGATCGCGTCTGCGGCCGCCGGCCCGAGATTGCAGGTCCAACAGCCCATGTCAGGGCTGAACCAGACACCATCGCGGTAGTAGCGTCCGTCAGCTCCGTCGTCACCGGCATAGTTGGCTACCGCCGCGGCAGCAACGGCATCGACGTCTGAAGCCGCCGCCGAATACGTCGGCGACATCCGTGCGGTCACGGAAGCGCGTGCGCTGACTGTTGCAAAAGCGAGCGTCGCGCAAACCACCGCGACGATTCGGAATAGCTTAGTCACGATCCTGCTGTCGGCAGTGTCGCCACGCCGCGGGACTTTGCGGATCTGCAGTGGACGTACGGTCGGCCCGAGTCAGGATGCAGGCAGCGACCTGTCTTCGTCAAGCGACTGCTGTGGGCCAGCGACCGAGGAACTCCGTGTCCGTAGTCGGGATGATGCAGACGAACCCCCCGATCAGCTCGATCGGGGGCCATCGGCGGTGGCCAAGGCGACGCGCTCGAACTCCTGCGTGGAGCGCTCCCAGCTGAACCGCGCGGCGTGCGCGGCGGCGTTCCGGCTCAAAACTGCGCGCAGCCCGGCGTTCTCGAGCTGATCCAGATATTGTGCCGCGACGCGAGCGTCGCGCGGGACTGTCCAGCCAGTCTCACCAGCGATCACCGTTTCGGGCAATCCACCTTCGTCGGCAACGATCACCGGGCAGCCGCAGGCTTGGGCTTCCAACGATGCCAGGCCGAACGACTCCATCGTTGCGAGATACAACGTCGCTACTGCGTGGCGGTAGAGATCTCGCAGCTCTAAGTCGGAGATCCCGGTGCGGACGGATAGGGACACTCCGAGTTGAGCCGCTACGGTGAGCAAGCGATGCTCCTCGCTCTGGGCGGGTCTCGGCGTGACGATCACCACCGGCCAGCGGCGCCGGCTAGCCGACGCCGCATGAATTACGAGCTCGTGGCCCTTGTTCTTGACGAGGTTGCCAACCGAGAGAACATGGCGCGGGGTGACCGTCCCATCTGCGGGCGAAAGGTGCTCCGGGACGCCGAGGGAAATCACCTCCGCGTGGCGTCCATAGATTGCTGCGATTTGACGAGCCGAGAACGCGGAATTGGTGAGAACCGCTGCGCTTGCACGCACCCCGTCGCGATCGGTGCAACGCTGCCAGCGATACAGCGGGGCATACGCCAGCGCCGTTTTGGGATTCCGCGCGGATGCTGCGGCGACGTCGTAATCCGCGCGCCGCGTCTCGTGGCAAAAGTAAACCGACGGGACCGGCGTGTAGCGGATGCACGGTGGAGCTTGTAGAAATTGACACGGGTGCGCCACAACGAGTTCGGCACCCGAAGCCTCCACGCGCCGCGCCACCTCGCGCCAAGCCCCAAGCAAGATTGTCAGATCTAGGTAGCGAAGCGGCGGCCGCAAC
The DNA here is from genome assembly GCA_052147875.1 of Solirubrobacteraceae bacterium. Lineage (GTDB taxonomy): Bacteria > Actinomycetota > Thermoleophilia > Solirubrobacterales > Solirubrobacteraceae > Palsa-465. Next base: position 3,634 of record JBKQJQ010000473.1, read on the forward strand.
GGGGGCGGGACGCGTTTGGCATGCTCACGGTAACATACGACGACCGCGGACGCGGTGACGGGCGACGCGGTGTCCAAACAAACCTCAACTGGTTCGAACGACGATCGACGCAGGTGTTCTGACAACGTGCGGCGCGCGCCGCCCGGGCGTAGATTGTGGACGAATGCGACTCGCAAGCTGCGAATGATACGCGTACGACCATCACATGACCGTGACCAGATGTGTACTCAAGTGAATGCAGCGGAGACGTTCTGGTCTTGATCCACACACCACGAGGTCCAACTAGTCACTTGTCAACATCGGGTGGGAGATGAGATTTATCGTCGCGATCGGACCCACTACGGGTGGAGTTGGCGATGCTTTCCGGGGCGCGCTGGCTGCGCTGCGAAAGGAATATCCGGGTCTCACGGAGCTGCGGCCCGATGGGCGGGGCAGCGAGGCCGGGTTGGCTTTTCGCTCACTCGCGAAACGCCGCGCGCAGATTCGTGCGGCGGACGTGGTCCATATCGAGTTCGGCAGTAATGATCTGGCCACCTTCTGGTGCGCCATCTGGTGTTGTCTCGCGTGGCGCCCAGTGGTCATAGTGGTGCACGATCCACCGAAGATCGCGCATAAGCCCGGCGCGGGTCTGATCACCCGTTCGAGCCGCTGGAGGAAGCGGTTCGCTTATCGGCTTCTGTCTCCGACGTTGGACC
>JBKQJQ010000474.1:0-14286 GCA_052147875.1 Solirubrobacteraceae bacterium
CAGCTGCTGGCGGGTGGTCTGGCGATCGTCGTCAGCGCCGGATGGTGGGTGGCAGCCGTCGCGCTGTGGCCTGTCGGCTCGCGCCCGATGATCGACGGCTCGCCCGACAACAACATCTTCAACCTGATCCTCGGCTACAACGGGCTCGGTCGGATCTTTGGCGCCAGCGGGCCCGCGGGCGGTGGCGGCGGGGCGAACTTCAGCGGTCCGGCGAGCCTGTTGCGGCTGTTCGACGACCTGATGGGCGGCCAGGCGTCGTGGCTCCTGCCGGCTGCGTTGCTGGCGCTGGGCGTCGGCTTGTGGTCGACGAGAGGCGCGCCGCGCATTGACCGCACACGAGCCGCGCTGCTTCTGTGGGGAAGCTGGCTGCTCGTCAGCGGCCTCGTGTTCAGCCTCAGCACGGGGGTGATCCACACCTACTACACGGTTGCGCTCGCGCCGGCGATCGCGGCGCTGGTCGCGATCGGGGCGGTCAGCCTGTGGCGGGATCGCGAGTCGCTGAGCGCGCGTCTGTGGATGTCTTGTGGCGTCGCTGTGAGCGCGGGATGGTCGTGGGTGCTGCTCGATCGAACGCCCGGGTGGCAGCCATGGCTGCGACCGCTGACCGGAGTAAGCGCGGCGCTGGCGATCGTCTGCCTGCTGGCGCCCGCGGTCCCGGGCCGACTCAGCGGCCGCGCGCTCGAGCTCGGTGCGGTGCTGGCGGCGGTCTGCTGTCTGGCGGGCCCGGTCGCCTACACCGCGCAGACCCTCTCGACAGGCCACACGGGCTCGATCCCGTCAGCGGGTCCGAGCAGCGCGCTCACGGCCGGCGGCGGTGGGCCGGGCGGGTTCGCCGGCGGCGCCCGCCCCGGCGAGTTTGGCGGCGCCACGCGCCCCGGCAGCTCTGGCGGCGCTGCGCACCCCGGCGCGGGCGGCGGTCGGCTCGCCGGATCCGGCGCGGGCGTCGCAGGGCTGTTTGGCGAAGCCGGGGCGACCGGCGCCCGGCCGCCCGGTGCGAGCGGTGGTGGCTTTGGCGGCGGCGGCCAGACCGCAACCAGCCGCGCGCTTGTCCAAGCGCTCGAAGCCGATGCCGAGCACTATCGCTGGGTCGCGGCGGTCGCCGGCTCACAGACAGCTGCGACGCTCGAGCTCGCGACCGGCGGCGATCCGGTGATGGCGATCGGCGGCTTCAACGGCCAGGGCGGCAACCTGAGCCTCGCGCGCTTCAAGCAGTACGTCGCGGCAGGCGAGATCCACTACTACATCGCCAGCGCTGGTGCCGGTGGTGGGCCGGGCGGTCAGCGAGCGTCAAGCAGCGCGATCTCGAGCTGGGTCGAGGCTCACTTCAAGACAGAGACGATCGGCGGGCAGACGGTCTACGACCTCACTCAAACGAAGGCATGAGCACACCCTTGTTTGAACCTGCGCAAAACGAGCATTACGACGAAGACCGCGGCCAACGCACCCATCGACTCCATTCACCGGGATGTCACCCGACTCACTCAACAAGCAGGTCGCCAGCGCCGCAGCTGGTCTGCCGACAGTCGCGCACACCGCTGGCGATGCCCGCCTGCAGCGTGGCGCCTACGTGACCGATGGGGTCAACCTCTACGAGATCACTGCGATCCGCCGTGGCCCCGGCATCATGGAGCTGACGGTCCGCGTCGAGATCGAGAACTGCCGCACCTTCACCCGCATCGAGCTGGCGCCGGAGAAGATCCAGCGCAGCTTCAGCCTCGTCAGGCACGCGCCGGTTGCCGCCTGCCCGGACCTGGTGCAAGACATCCCCTGGTCCTGAGCTCAGCTGAGCTCGGACATCGCGAGTGAAGGCTCCGGTGCGATTGGAGCCTGCTCGATCCGTGGTCGCGGCACGAGCAGACCGGCGATCACGCAGACCACTAGGAACCCGGTCGCCATCACGTAGCTGGTGACGAAACCGGTGATATTCGGCACGCCGTTGGTCGTGTTGTTGGTGATCAAGGTCGCAGAGATCTGGCCGCCGAGCGCCCCGCCGAGCGTTCTCATGACCGTGTTCATGCCGGTCGCGACGCCGGTCTGAGTTGGCGGGACCGCCTGAACGATGAGGTTCCCCAGCGCCGCGAACGCGAGCCCGATTCCGGCTCCGAGCAGCGTTGTGGTGATCAACATGTCGATCGGCTGGTCGTGCTCGATCGCGGCGAAGCCAAACGCGACCGCGCCGATCGCGGCGCCGGCGACCAGCGCCGTCTTGGAACCGAACCGCCTGGCGACGGGTCCGGCGACGGACCCGAGCAGTCCCATCGTCAACGCCGCGGGCAGCAGGTAAAGGCTTGAGACGACCGTCGACGCGCCAAACCCGAAGCCGGTGCTCTTGGGCAGCTGCGCGAACTCGGGGAAGATGATGAACGACGCGTACATCCCGGCACCCAACAGGAACGCAGCCAGGTTGGTGGTCCAGACGCCGCGGATCCGCATCATCGTCATGTCGACGAGCGGCACGGCGCTGCGGACCTCGACCAATACCCACGCCGCGCAGAACAGCACGCCGACCGCGATCAGACCAAGCGTCTTCGGGCTGCCCCATCCCCAGACGGTCGTCTGAGCGATCGCGATCAACACCGACGAGATGCCGAGCGTCATCAGCGTTGCGGCCAGCCAGTTCACGCGCCCCGGCGAGCGAACCGGCGACTCCGGGATGTAGCGCCACGTGCACCACGCCGCCACCAGGGTGAGGATGAGCGGAATCCAGAACAGCCAGTGCCAGCCGAGGTGCTCATCGATCAGCGCCCCGGCCACCAGCCCAAAGCCGGCCCCGACGCCAAGGATCGACGACATCAGGCCGATGCTGCCGGGCACCTTCTCGGGCGGAAACTCGTCGCGCGTGATCGAGAACGCAAGCGGGAAGATGCCGCCGGCCACGCCCTGGATCACGCGCGCGACGATCAACATCCCGAGCGACTGCGAGACCCCAGCGAGCGCGGTGCCGAACGCGAGCACGATCAGCGTCCACAGCAGCACGCGCTCCTTGCCATAGATGTCGCCGAGTCGACCGATGATCGACGTCCCGACCGATGCCGAGACCAGGAAGGCGGTGAGCAGCCATGCGGTGCCCGTCTCGCTCGTATGGAGATCGTGCTGGAACGAAGGCAGGGCCGGGATCACGGCCGAGCTCAGCACCGCGTAGGCCAGCCCGGCGAGCGACAGCACGGCGAGGATCAGGTTCGGATGGATCCGCTCGTCTTGGTGAGGATCAGTCGCGATCCGAGCACCGTAGCGAACCCGCTGCGCGGTGCGACCTCTGTCAGGTCAGCAGATCCGTGGAAGCGGGCCCTACGGCGTCGCCGGCGAACGGATCCGCGCGCGGCGCAGGTGTCCGTGTAGATCAGCCCGTTTGACAGGGCCGGGTTGGTCGGCCCAACGTACGCCGGGCCGAAGCTCGCGGCGCCGTGGGTCGACCTCCCACATCACCTCCGGCGAGGTGTCGTAGCTGGGCGCGACCACGAGTACATCGGAAGCCAGGGCCCAGAACCGGGAACGGCGTATCCGTGCTGGCTGACGAGTCGGCGAGCGTGACAGGCAGCGTGATCGGGTGCGAGCAGATGCGCGCTCCCGGGCTCAGCTTGCAGAACCTTTCGACGTCGCCTGCCCCAGACCTGTGCAGCCATGCCACGTAGCCGTTCCCGTTCTGGTCGGTCACAACCGGTCCCATCGAGTCGGCCTGGCATCCAGCGCGAACTGGTTGGCCGCCGCCGCTCGTCCCGCCAGCGCCCCAGCGAGCACAAGCGCAGCCGCGACCCCTAGCAGCATGCGCCTGATCTTGTCCCGAGGACGCTGGTTGTCACCGATTGCGGTGCTCACAGTCACGATCCTCGACAATCGCGGACGGCTTCGCATCAGGACCCCCTCCTGATCTTTTGCGGCGCACGACGTCGGCGACGCTGGCGGCGCGCAGCCACCAGCCGATCTCGATGCCGTCGGACGCGCCGCCGGCGTGCGAGGGATCGAACTCACGAGCGGGGACGAGCCGCCATCCGGCACCGACGCTCCAGCTGACCTGGGTCAGGAGCTCCGCGAACTCGTATTGACGGCCGGGGCCGCCGAACCCAAACACCCGCTCGGGCCCGACGACCGCGTTGGCCCGCGCGCGGGCCGTCAGCAGACGGTCGAACCTGTTGCGCGCCAGCTCGCCGGCGTGTGCGGCCAGGGCAAGTTGGATCTCAGCCATGCGCGCTGGCCCGAAGGGCGTCAGCAGATTTGGGATCGGCAGCTCACCCCACAGTCCCCAGAACATCACCTCGCACGGCTGGCCTCGCGACTGCACGGCGTCGCAGATCGCGCGACCCGTCACCTCGTGGCCATGGTGGCCATCGTGGGGCGACGGGCCGACCAGCAGCCGCGCCCTGTAGCGCTGCCCCTGCGTCGTGATCGCCTCGGCCAGCGCGCGCTGGGCGAGTCCCAGGTCGTCATTGGCTCCGATCGGCACGGGCGGATCCGCGATCACCAGCTCGAAGCCCGCGAGCTCGCATGCCCTGGTCAGCTCCGCCCGGCGGCGACCGTGGTCCTCGGGGCGCCCCAGAGCGCATGCGAAGTTGATAACCCGCCAGCCCGCGTCGCGCAGACCCATCAGCGTCGCCGGCGCTCCCAGCAGCTCGTCATCCGGGTGCGGGGAGACGCCGATCACGACCGGGCGATCGCTCATCGTCAATGCGTCAGCGTCACCTTCTGGAGACCGTGCGGGCGGTCGACGTCGACGCCGCGCAGCTCTCCAATCCGCAGCGCCGCGGCCTGCCCGGGGATCACCGCCACGATCGGCGCCAGCCACTGCGGAAGGCCAGCTGGCATGTGGACTCCGATGTCGGCGGCCGCAACGAGCTCGGAGCGATCAGAGACGACGACGCTGATGCTGGTCCCGTGTTGGAGCGCGTCGAACGTGGCCCGGTCGGGCTGCCGGCGCCCTTGAGTGCTGATCAGCCACAGAGCGCCCGCGGGGCCCAGCGCGGCGATCGGACCGTGGATCAGGTCGGGGGGCGAGAATGCCTCGGCCGGGATCCCGCTCAGCTCACGCACCTTGAGCGCCGTCTCGTGGGCGGTCGGGTAGTGGAGTCCGCGGCCGACGACGGTCAGCAGCGCGAGGCCGCTGAGACGGTCGAACCGCGCGCGTTCGGAAAGCTGGTGTTCGACGATCTCGGCGACGAGTGCCGGCAACGCGTCAAACCAGCGGTCACGCCCGTCGCCGTCGCGCATGCAGCAGGCCAGCTGCGCGACGGCGTGCAGGGAGGCCAGGTAGGTTTTGGTGGCGGCGACCGATTGTTCGGTGCCGGCGAGCAGCGGGACGACGACGTCGGCGACCGCGGCAAGCGGGGACTGCTGGTCGTTGGTGATCGCGACCGCCGGCCTGCCCTGGTCGCGCGCGGCGGACACGACGGCTGTGATATCGGGCGAGCTTCCCGATTGCGAGATCGCGAGCACCGCACCGCGCGACAGCAGCGGCGGCGACTCGCCCTCGTACAGCCAGGGAGCCGCGAGCGCGACCGGAAGCCTGGCCTCGAGACCCAGCAGGTACTGCGCGTAGCGGGCGGCGTTGTCCGAGGTTCCGCGGGCCGCGACGACCAGATAGTCGACGTCGGCGGCGCCGAGCAGGCTCGCCGCGTTAGCGGCGCACTCCCATCCTGGTTGCGCGCGGGAAGCGAGCACGTCACCCTGCTGGCGGATCTCCAATTCGAGCCGGCTGAGCGCTCGGCCAGTCACGTGCGGGACCGTAGCGCCAGTTAGTTGCCTTTACAAGATTGACGGTTCGATCTTGACTTGTCGCGGATCGCCGGGATATAGTGCCCGATCGAGGAAGGGTTCCTAACTAGCTTGGTCCTGTGCCCGGGCGGTGGCGACCGAGCGGGTGGCGCGCACGCCGTCCGCGTGGAGCAACGGAGGGAGAGCAGATGCGACGTATCGCGGCGGTGTTGGCAACGGGTCTCGCGGCGCTGGCGATCAGCGCCTGTGGCGGCAGCAGCTCCGGGGCTACCGGTGGCAGCGGCGGCGCGCCCGCTCAGTACAACGGCAAGCCGGTCACGATCTCGTTCTGGAATCCGTTCACCGGCCGCGAGGAAGGGGTGATGGACAGCATCATCGCCGACTTCCACAAGCTCTACCCGAAGATCACGGTCCAGAGCCGCGGCGCGATCTCCGACGACAACATCGTCGCCGCGATCCGCGGCGGCAGCCCGCCCGACCTGACGATGTCCGAGTCCGCGGACAACCTCGGTGAGTACTGCGGCACCGGCGCCTGGATCAACCTCGGTCCATACATCAAGCGCGACGACATCAACATCAACGTGATGCCGGCCGCCGTGCGGCAGTACACGCAGTTCGACGGTGACCGCTGCGCGCTCCCTGACCTGGCCGACGCCTACGGCCTCTACTACAACAAGGCGCTGTTTGCCAAGGCCGGCATAACGTCGCCGCCGAAGACCTTCGCGCAGCTGACCCAGGACGCCGAGAAGCTGACGCAGTTCAACCCCGACGGCTCGATCAAGATCGCCGGCTTCGTGCCGACGAGCTCGTTCTACGAGAACGCCGCCGCCCACTACGCGCCGCTCTGGGACGCACAGTGGGACGAGAACGGCAAGTCCTCGCTGTCAACTGACCCGGCGTGGGCGAGCTACCTGCGCTGGGAGAAGCAGCTGATCGACTTCTACGGCGCCAACAAGCTGGCCCGCTTCCTGTCCGGCGCCGGCGAGGAGTTCTCGACCAACAACGACTTCGAGACCGGCAAGATCGCGATGGAGATCGACGGTGAGTGGCGCGTGCAGTTCATCAAGTCAGATCACGCGAAGATCGTCTACGCGACCGCGCCGGCTCCAGTCGACCCGTCACAGCCGCAGCTGTACGGCGGCGGTTACACGACCGGCAACGTGATGGGGATCCCGAAGGGAGCGGCCCATCCGGCGGCCGCCTGGCTGCTGGCCAAGTACCTCGCGTTCAACACCGGGGCGATCGAGAAGTTCGCGCACGGACTGGGCAACGTGCCGACGATCACCTCGGCGTTGACCGACCCGGCGCTCGTCCATGAGCCGCACTTCGACACGTTCCTGAAGATCTTCGGCAATCCGCACACGCAGTCTGATCCGATCACCGCGATCGGCTCAGCCAACCAGACGATGTTCCAGAGCTTCCAGAGCAAGTGGGAAGATGGCTCGATCCCCGACTCTGGCCTGCAATCCGCGCTGAAGGGAGTCGACTCCCAGATCGACGCGCAGGTCGCCAATCAGACCGCGGGCGAGAAGGCCCCATAACGCTGCCGGAGAAGTCTGCGTGACGCTGATCGCGACCACCGGCGAGCAGGTCCGATGACAGTCGTCCTGCCGACGCTCTCACCCGAGCGCCGGCGTGCCAAGCACAGGGCGGCGTGGCGGCGCCGGCGCACGGTGCTGCTGTTCATGAGCCCGTGGATCGTCGGCTTCAGCGTGTTCTTCGCCTACCCGCTGATCGACAACGCCTACCTGTCGTTCACCCACTACGACCTGTTGTCGCCGCCGGTCTGGATCGGGCTGGCCAACTACCGGTATCTGTTCGGTGGCGACCAGGAGGTGTGGCCGGCGGTCCAGAACACGCTCTGGTTTTTGGGGATCGCGGTGCCGTTGCAGGTCCTGTTCGCATTCGGGATCGCGGTGATGGTCACGCGGGCCAAGGCGGGCGTCGGGATCTTCAGGACGATCTTCTACCTGCCGACGCTGGCGCCGTCCGTCGCGGCGACGCTCGGGTTCGTGTTCCTGTTCAACCCGGGGACCGGTCCGGTCAACACGCTGCTGTCGAAGGTCGGCATCACCGGACCGCTGTGGTTCCAGTCGCCGCAGTGGGCAAAGCCATCGCTGACGCTGCTGAGCCTGTGGGGCGTCGGCAACGCGATGGTGATCTTCCTGGCCGCGATCCTCGACGTCCCCCAGCACCTGCACGAGGCGGCCCAGCTTGACGGCGCCGGCGCGCTGCGGCGGCTGTGGTACGTGACACTGCCGTCGATCAGCCCGGTGATCCTGTTCTCGATCGTGATCGCGGTGATCGCGGGGCTGCAGTACTTCGACCAGGCGTACGTCGCGAGCACGGTCGCGCCGCCGGGGGCGGCCGGTAGCGCCGGCGACAGCGCGGCGACGCGCGGCTATCCGGGCGGCGCGGCGCTGTTCTATCCGCTGCTGCTCTATCAACAGGGCTTCCAGTACTTCAACATGGGATACGCCGCGGCGCTGTCGATGCTGCTGCTGATCGTGTCGTTGGCGGTCACCCTGCTGGTGCTGCGCAACTCCAACCGCTGGGTGCACGCGGCCGGAGCCGGTCGCTGATGGCCAGCACGCTCGAAGCCGACGCCGTTGAGCTCCGCCCGCCGCTCGTCCGCCGGAGGGTTCCGCGCGCGGTCCGCCGCAAACGTCTACTGATCGGGATCGCCGAGCACAGCGTGCTGATCGTGCTGGCGATCATGTTCCTGGCGCCGTTCGTGTTCATGGTCCTGACCGGGTTGATGACCAATCAGCAGTCGCTGACGACAGACCTCTGGCCACAGCCGTTCGACTTCCACAACATCGTGGAGGTGTTCAAGGAGGCGCCGATGCTTCGCTATGCGCTCAACACGTTCGAATACGCGGCGCTGGCGACGCTCGGCCTGGTGATCTCGAGCGTGCCGGTCGCATACGCGCTCGCCTGCCTGCAGTGGCGGGGACGCAACCTCGTGTTCATCGGCGTGCTCGTCTCGATGATGCTGCCGCCGCAGGTGACGGTGATCCCGATCTACGTCCTGTTCGCCCACATGCACCTGGTCGGCACGATCTGGCCGCTTGTGATCCCGAACTGGTTCGGGGACGCGTTCTCGATCTTCCTGCTGCGCCAGTTCTTCATGACGATCCCACCCGAGTACGCCGACGCGGCGCGGGTCGACGGCTGCGGCGAGTTCCGGATCATGTTCAGCGTCGTAGCGCGGTTGGCGAAGCCGGCGATCGCCGCGGTGGCGCTGTTCAGCTTCCTGCTGTGCTGGAACGACTTCTGGGGACCGCTGCTGTACGTGGTCCAGAACCCCGCGCACTGGACGCTGTCCGTCGGCCTGTCCGAGTTCCGCAACATCCACGAGGTCAACTGGAACCTTGTGATGGCGGGGACGGTGGTGTTCATGGCGCCGGTGATCGCGCTGTTCTTCTTCGCGCAGAAGGCGTTTGTCGAGGGGATCACGCTGACCGGGGTCAAGGGATGACCGCGGGTCAGGCGACGGCGGGAGCTTTGAGATGAAACTCGCGGTGATCGGCGCCGGATCGACCTACACGCCTGAGCTCGTCTCCGGGCTGATGCTCGAGCGCGAGCGGATCGACGTACGCGAACTCGTGCTGCACGACATCGACGCCGACCGGCGCGAGATCGTCGGCGGGCTGGCGCGACGGATCCTCGACCGTCAGGGCTTCGCGGGCTCGTTCGAGCTGACCGGGGAGCTCGACCGGGCGCTGTACGGCGCCGACGCGGTGCTGATCCAGATCCGCGTCGGCGGTCAGGCAGCGCGGCTGCGCGACGAGACGATCCCGGCCGCGTGCGGCTGCGTCGGCCAGGAGACGACCGGCGCCGGCGGGCTCGCGAAGGCGATGCGGACGGTGCCGGTCGTGCTGGGAATCGCGCAGCGCGCGCGCGAGCTCGCCTCCGACGACGCATGGGTCGTCGACTTCACCAATCCGGTCGGGATCGTCACCCGCGCGCTGCTCGACGCCGGCCATCGCGCGGTCGGGCTTTGCAACGTCGCGATCACGTTCCAGCGCGGGATCGCGGCACTGCTCGGGCTTGAGCCGGCGCGCGTGACGGTCGACCAGGTCGGTCTAAACCATCTGACCTGGATTCGGAGCGTGCTGGTCGACGACAAGGACGTGCTCGAAGAGCTGCTCGGGGAGCACGGCGACTCGATCGCCGACGAGGTCGGGCTCCCGAGGGCACTACTCGACGAACTCGGAGCGATCCCGTCGTACTACCTGCGCTACTTCTACGCCGAGCGCGAGGTCGTCTTCGAGCAGCAAACCGAGAGGCCACGCGCGCAGACGGTGGCCGAGATCGAGCGCGAGCTGCTCGAGCTCTACAGCGACCCAGGCTTGACCGACAAGCCGGCGCTACTGGAGCAGCGCGGGGGCGCGTTCTACAGCGAGGCGGCGACGCAGCTGGTCGCCTCGCTCGCGACCGACAGCGGCGACGTCCAGGTGGTCGACGTGCGCAACGCCGGCACGCTGTCCGGGCTCGCAGACGACGACGTAGTCGAGGTCCCGGCCAGGATCCGGGCCAGCGGCCCGCTGGCGCTGCCGCAGCGACCGCTCGCCCCGGAGCTGCTGGGACTCGTACAGCACGTCGCCGCGTACGAGCGGCTGGCCGCATTGGCCGCCACGACCGGCGATCTGGCGACGGCCCGGATGGCGCTGCTGTGCAACCCCCTGGTGCGCGAGTACGGGCTCGCCGACGGGCTGCTTGACGAGCTGCTGGCCACCGACCGCGGAGCGAGGCAATGAACAACACCGTGCTGGCGGTCGATGGCGGCAACGTCAAGACCGATCTCGCGCTAGTCGGGGTCGACGGCCGTCTGCGGGCATTGGTCCGCGGCGGCCGAAGCTCGCCGCACCACGTCGGCGTCGGCGGGTGCATCGATGTCCTCCGGGGATTGCTCGGTGAGGCGCTGTCGGCGGCCGACCTCGACTCGAGGCCGAGCTTCACGGCCGCCACCGCCCAGATCATGATCGCCGGCGCAGATCTGTCGGAGGAGCTGACGGCGCTGCGCGCCGCGATCGAGCGCTTGCAGTGGTCCGAGCGCCTCGCCGTCGACAACGACACGCTCGCGTTGCTTCGCTCGGGCACTGACCGCGGCTGGGGCGTCGCGGTCGTCTGCGGCGGCGGGATCAACTGCGTCGGCATCACGCCCGACGGCCGCGAGGTCCGCTTCCCGTCGCTTGGAGCGATTTCCGGTGACTGGGGCGGCGGCTACGACGTCGGGCTCGCGGCGCTGATGGCGGCGGCACGAAGCGCCGACGGGCGCGGCCCGCGGACGTCACTTGAGACGCGGGTGCCGGCGTACTTCGAGCTCTCAGAGCCGTTCGACGTCGCGCGCGCCGTCCATCTGCGCGAGCTACCCGGCGAGCGCCTTAGTGAGCTGTCGCGGGTCGTTTTTCCGGCAGCGGAGGAGGATCCTGTCGCGGCCGCGATCGTCGATCGGCTCGGCGATGAGGTGGTCGCATTCGCGCTCGCGACCCTGCGGCGGCTCGAGCTCGAGTCCGAACCGACCGACGTCGTGCTCGGCGGCGGCCTGATCCGCGCGGCACCTGCGAGCGCGATCGAGCGGATCGCGGCCGGCATCGCCGCCGTGGCGCCGAACGCCGGCGTCGTCGTCGCACCGGACGCACCAATCGTGGGCGCCGCGCTCCTCGGGCTCGATCAGCTGGGCGCGGGATCCGAGGCAGCCGATCGAGCGCGTGACGAGCTCAGCGCGGCGTTCGCGACGATCGAGGGCGACGGCTCACGGGTCTCGGATGGCGATCTCGACGGGGTCAGTCAGCTGCTGAGGCGCAACCATGGCTGAGGTCCGCTTCGAACAGGCGACACGGCTGTTCCGCGGGGCCGATGCGCCGGCAGTCGACCGGCTAGATCTCGAGCTGTCCGACGGCGAGCTGCTGGTTCTCGTGGGGCCGTCGGGATCGGGCAAGTCGACCGCGTTGCGGATGCTCGCTGGACTTGAGGAGGTGGATGCCGGGGCGATCTACATCGGCGGTCGCGACGTGACCGACCTGGCACCAAAGCGTCGTGACATCGCGATGGTGTTCCAGAACTACGCCCTGTACCCGTACCTCGACGTGCGCGCGAACATCGGCTTCCCGCTCAAGATGGCCGGCGTCGCGAAGGCCGAGCGCGAACGCCGTGTCACCGAGGCGGCCGAGATGCTGGGGCTGACGCCGCTGCTGTCGCGCAAGCCGGCGCAGCTGTCCGGCGGCGAGCGCCAGCGAGCCGCGATGGGCCGCGCGATCGTGCGCGATCCACAGGTGTTCCTGATGGACGAGCCGCTCTCGAACCTCGACGCCAAGCTGCGCGTCAAGATGCGCGTCGACATCGCGGCGCTCCAACGGCGGCTCGGGGTCACGACCCTGTACGTGACCCACGACCAGGTCGAGGCGATGACGATGGGCCACCGGGTCGCGGTGCTGCGCGACGGGCGCCTGCAGCAGTGCGGCGCACCGCGCGAGCTCTACAGCCGGCCGGCGAACGTGTTCGTCGCGGGCTTCATCGGGTCGCCGGCGATGAACCTGTGCCAGGCGCGGCTGAACGGCGACGGCATCGCCGATCTGAGCGGCGTCGGTGTCCCGCTGCCGCGCGAGACGGTGGCCGAAGCCCGTACGCGGGGCCTGCAGGAGGTGGTGATCGGACTGCGCCCGGAATCGCTCGAGCTCAACAGCTCGGGCGGGATCAACGCCGAGGTTGAGGTCGTCGAAGAGCTCGGCGCGGATGCATTTGCGTTCTGTGTCGCGCAGATCGGCGGCGCCGAGACGAAGCTGATCGCGCGCACGGATTGGCGCCAACCGCCCGGACCTGGGGAGCGCGTCGCGCTCGCTCCTCGCGCCGCGGAGGCGCACGTGTTCGATCCGGTCACCGGCGAACGGCTCGGGTCGTAGTGCCGCGATTCGGAAACTCGGTGGCACCGAGAGTGGTCACTGGTGGATGCTGCGCAAGGAGGGGGCGCCGACGGCGAAGCCGTTGGCCGCCGACGCGTAGCAGCGCTACGCGAGGCGACGACGACGTCGCGCAGCGCCGCGAGGGGCCGCTCGAATGCCATCCAATCTATGAATCGGGGCACTAGTTCGTGTCAGCGACGCCGGCTCTGCTGCGCGCTCTGAACGAGCGCACAGTGCTCGAAGCGATCCGCGCCGACGCGCCGATCTCGCGCGCAGAGCTGTCGCGGCGCGTAGGGATCTCGAAGCCAACAGTGTCGCTGGCGCTGCAGTCGCTGCTCGACGCCCGGCTGGTGCGCGAGGTCGACGGCGCCTCCCATCGCGGCCGCTACGGAGCGACGCTGTTCGAGGCGATACCCGAGGCGCGACTTGTGCTCGGGCTCGACATGGGGGCACGGTTTTTGCGCGGCGCGATCTGCGATCTACACGGCGATATCCGGGCGCGGCAGGACGTCGAGACCGCGGGCGCCGACGCTGCGACGCTGCTCGGCGCGGCGGTCGAGTTGCGCGAGCAGTTGGTCGCCGCCTCGGAGCTGCCGGCGGAGGCGATCGACTGCGCGATCATCGGCGTGCCGGGCGCTGTCGACCCGCGCAGCGGCGACGTCCGGCTGGCCGAGAACATCGTCGGTCTCGAGGGCCTCCCGGTCATGCGCGAGCTCGCGCAGCGGCTCGCCGTCGACGTGTCGGTCGAGAACGACATCAACCTGGCGGCCGTCGGCGAGCACTGGCGCGGCGTCGGACGGGGAGTCGACAATTTCGCGTTCCTGTCAGTCGGCACCGGACTCGGCGCCGGGCTCGTGATCCGCAGTGAGCTGCACCGGGGCTTTCACGGCGCCGCTGGCGAGGTCGACTTCGCGCTCGGCGCCGTTGGCGATCGCGACGATCCGTGCGCGGCGGCGATCTCAGCGGTCGCGGCGGCATGGGCGAGCGAGAACGAGATCGCAACCACGCTCGAGCCACCGTTCGCGGTCCCAGCGATCTTCGGCGCCGCGCGCGCAGGGGACGAGCTCGGACGGAACGTGGTCGCCGAGGCGGCGCGCCGGATCGCGGTCCATATCGCGCCGATCGCGGCGGTCGCGGACCTCGAACTGGTCGTGCTCGGTGGCGGGATTGGGGTAAACGGCGACCTGCTGCTGACCCCGATCCGTGAGCAGCTAGCGGCGCAACTGCCGTTCGCGCCGCGGGTCGAGATCTCGAGCCTCGGCGACGCGGCGGTCCTGACCGGGGCGCTTGCGACCGGCCTGCGTTCTGCGCTCGACAACGCGTTCACGCAGCGGGGGTGACGGTAAGGTCATTGCATGGCCCGCGACCCTGATGCTTCGCGCCTCGCGCCCGGCAGCTCGACCGCGGCCGTCCACGGTGGCTCGACGCCGCAGCGTTCCTGGCCTCGAGGGCCGGTCACGCCCGTGTTCCAATCGACGACATTCGAGCTCGACGACGCCGCCTACGAGGACATCGCGCGCACCGGCGGAACCGAGATCTGGTGGTATACGCGGCTCGGTAATCCGACCGTCGATGCGGTCGCCGCCAAGCTGGCGGCGCTCGAGGGGGCCGAGGCCGGGCTGGCGTTCGCCTCGGGGATGGCGGCGATCACGTCGACCGTCATGTGTGTGCT
>JBKQJQ010000475.1:0-5635 GCA_052147875.1 Solirubrobacteraceae bacterium
GGCCGGCGGAAGTTCTTCGACTCGCCGCACAACATCCCGTTCATCGCGCTCGGGGTCGGCCTGCTCTGGTTCGGCTGGTATGGCTTCAACGCCGGCAGCGAGCTGAAGGTCGACGGCATCACCGCACTCGCCTTCCTCAACACCACACTCGCCGCCGCCTTCGCGTCGGTGACGTGGCTCCTGCTGGAGTGGGGTAGCGCGAAGAAGCCGAATTTTGTGGGACTCCTCAGCGGCGCGGTTGCCGGCCTGGCCTGCGTCACGCCGGCGTGCGGGTACGTACCGATCTGGGCGTCGGCCGTGATCGGCATCGCCGCCGGCGTCGTCTGCTACTCGGCGATTGGCCTCAAGAACCGCCTGCAGTGGGATGACGCGCTCGATGTCTGGGGTGTGCACGGCGTTGGGGGCCTCCTAGGGATCATCCTGCTGGGAGTCTTCGCCGGCACCGCGGTCAACCCGGCCGGTGCTCAGGGATTGATACACGGCGGGGGGAGCTTCTTCGCCAAGGAGCTCGCCGCGGGCGTCGGCTGCGCCGCGTACGCGTTCATGTTCACGCTGATCGTCCTGCGTGTGGTCGACCTGATCACGCCGGTGCACGTCGGAGCTGAGGAGGAGCGGGGGCTCGATGCGGCCGAGCTCGGCGAGGCGGCCTACACCTTCGACGGTCCGGCGCGGACTTCCGGGCCGAAGGCCGCGACGCCGGCAGGGTGAGGCCGGCGCTGCCGTTCCGCGTGCCTTAGCCGTCAGCCCACCTGCTCGAGCGCGCGTCGCTCGTCCTGAAGCCAGCGCCAGTCGTCGGCCAGGATCGCCCACCGCTCGTGCTCGCGCCAGCGCCCGCCGATCTTCAGGTACCGGCGCGAGAACCCGTCACGAGTGAAGCCGGCCCCGCGGGCGATGGCGATTGACACGTGATTGCCCGGGGTGCATGTTCGCCTCGATGCGGGGAACGTCGTTCACTGCTGTGATGCGGTGCTTGGGCGAAGGCAGGTCCTGCGATCCTCGCGGCAGCTTGGTGGCGTTGGAGGGATGCCGGGCAGATGCTCGGTCGTGGACGGCGAGTCGGTGCAAATGTCGCCGAAGCTCACCACCCGATGAGTTCTCCCTGCCCGCCGGGTCTCGGGATACGAAGCCAACCCGTGACAGACCGCAACCCGAAAGGATCCTCACATGGACTGGACCCTCGAGGTCGTCGTGCTACCGGTCAGCGATATCACCGCTCGATTGTGTTCTATCACGACCAGGTCGACTTCAACCTGGATCACCACACTCAGAACGAGCACATCAACGTCGCGCAGCTGACCTCGCCTGGTTCAGGCTGTTCGATCGTGTTCGGCGATCTGCCATGGCAAAACCGAATGGAGCCTGGTTCGCTGAGGGCTCTTCAACTCGTCGTTTCCGACGCGGCAGCAGCACTGAGGACCTGCTCGATCGTGGCGTCGAGGCGAGTGAGCTCAGCGTGATCACCGAGGCGGACGGCGGGCACGTTCTTCGGCTTTCGCGACCCCGACGGCAACTCATGGGCGGTGCAGGAGATCAAGGCTCGAGCTGGCAAGCCGCTGATCCCCAAGACCACGTCGGCCTCGGCGAGTGGGCTGGCCGTGGAGGTTGAGGAGTTCAGCGCGCTGTTTGAGCGCCCTGAGCGCTCGGCGTTTCGCGTCGAGGCCCGCGATCGCTATGACGTCGATCACGAAGGCGAAGAGTTCGCGGCGTTCCTCGAGGGCAAGAATTCGCGGCCCCGGGCCGCTGACAGCGATCCCTGGCTGGCACTCGTAGGGGCCGGCAGGGCCCGGAGGCGCGTGATCGAGCGGGTTCGGATCGTGAGCGAACCTCTCACCGACTACACCCGCTTCGAGTTCGCCGCCCAACGCGACAACGTCGATGCGGGAGAGAAGGTTCGAGTCGTGCCACGCGCCGCCCTCGCCTATGCAGATCAGGCTGGGCGAGCGAGGATTTCTGGATCCTCGACGAGAAGCTGGTGGTCCTCCTCCTACGACGAGAGGGGCCGCTTCCTACGCGTCCAGCAACCCAAGGACATCCGCCTATACCTTGAGGCCAAGCAGCGAGCGCTGAGCCTCGCGGTCGACTTCCAGGCCTTCGTCGCCGAGTTCAAACCTTGAGAAGGTGCCGGCGCGCTGTTGCCTTCGCCCAGGCGAAGCACGATGTCCCCACGTGCAATCTGTGGCGCGGCGTCTGTACCGCCGCACGGGAGAGGTGTCTCCTGTCCGCGCAAAGGGAGGCCGTCGCCAGCGCGGACAAGATGCTCGTCGGAGGCCAAGCAGCAAAGGAGGTCTCCGCACGGGCGGCCGGTCACCAGCGCTAGCGCGCGTCACCGCGGTCCAGCGCCGTGGATCGGCCGGTCGGTCGCGGCGCGAATCCGGCCGCCGCCGCGATACGCGCCCCGTCGGTCGCTCGTCTGACGGGGACTTCGCCTTCTTCGCGGTCGAGTCAATTCTCGCGCTAAACGAGGAGGGCACCGCGGGGCTCGGCATCGCACGCTACGTCCGCCATGTCAGCCGTCCCGACGCGGCGGAGGTCGCGGTTACCGTGATCGACGACTGGCAAGGACGGGGCCTCGGCACCCTTCTGCTCGAAGCGGTGAGCGGGCGTGCGCGGAAGGGATCAGGACGTTCACCGCGCTGATGCTGACCGAAAACCACGAAATGCTCGACCTGCTGAAGCGGCTCGGCCCGGTGCGGAGCATCAGTCGAGCATGCGGAACCGTGGAGATCAAGGTCCCGATACCGCCCGCCGGGGCTCCACCTGCGCTCGGCGAACTGCTCCGCGTGACGGCGCTTCACGACGTCGTGGTGCCGCGCGCGATCGAGCCCCCACGCAGGCATTGGCTGAGACCGACAAGTGTCCGGCGGAACTTGCGCCGGTCAGCCAGTAGAGGTCGGACGCCAACCGATTCGAAGAGGCAATCACGCAAACGGTGTGATGACCGCTCACCCAGCCGTGCGCCAGCCTGCACGGTATGAACGAAACACAGTCAAATCGCGATGTATCAGACATCGGCGGGTGGGGTTTCTACAGCGTAATCACCGTCTCGTTCGAGGACGACGACAAGGCCCACGACGCGCTGATGCTTCTCAAGCAACTGGATTCTCAACACCAAGTCGGGATGGACGAGGCCGTGCTCATCCTGCGTGAGGCCGACGGCCGTGTGGTCGAAATGGACCGCGTTGCCTCCGCACCCATGCCGAACACCGTCGGTGGCGGGTTGGTCGGGCTGCTCGTGGGAATCATCGGCGGTCCTCTCGGGATCCTGATTGGGGGGACGACCGGTTCCTTGGTCGGCACGCTCTTCGACTTCCAAGATGCGGATAAGACCGAGTCGGCTCTCACCGCCCTCTCGAGCGCCGTCCGGCCCGGGCACACCGCGTTGCTGGCCGTGGCCAAGGAGCAAAACCGGGACGTCGTCGACACCGCCATGAGCGGGTTGGGCGGCACCGTCCTCCGACGGCCCGTGCATGACGTGGAGGCCGAGATCGGCGTCGCCGAACAGGCGGAACGCGAGGCCAAGCACGAGGCACGTAAGGAGTCGCTTCGCGGGCGGCACGAACGCGACAAGCGAGCGGTCGACGCGAAGGTCGCGAACCGAAGGCCAGACTGAACCCGCGGAAGGGCCTCGTGGGCTGATCACGCAAACCGTGTGACGACCTCTCGCCCCGCCAAAGCATCAGGCTGCAGGCACGCAAACAGACCGGCCCGAAATTGACTCAGCGAGCACGGATATCTCATGATCCCTCTCTCCGACGGCATCCCGGCCCGGCGGTTTCCGATCGTGAACGTGGCGCTGATCCTCGCGAACTTCTGCGTGTGGATCTTCTACGAGCTGCCCCACTTGAACTCTGCCGTGTACCACGCGTCGTTCTATGCCTGCACGGTGAACAGTACCTGCCATGGTCCCGAGCCCTGGCAGATCAGCTGGTTCACCGCGATGTTCATGCACGGCAGCTGGGACCACGTCCTCGGCAACATGCTGTTCTTAGCCGTCTTCGGCAAGAACGTGGAGGACTCGTTCGGGCGATTGCGCTACCTCGCGTTCTACATAGCGGGCGGCTTCGTCGCCAACGCGACGCAGACGGCGCTGCTAGCAGGCTCCGCCGCGTCCGCGAGGGTGCCGATGCTCGGCGCCAGCGGCGCGATCGCCGCCGTGCTCGGCGCATACTTCGTGCTGTATCCGAACTCGCGTGGCGCTGGCGAAACGTCTCGACGACGCCGCGCAGGGTTAGCGAGCACCGATGCTCCCTTCTGAGCCGCTGGGCGTGGACGTACTGGCGGCCGGACCGTTGAATC
Source organism: Solirubrobacteraceae bacterium (assembly GCA_052147875.1). Lineage (GTDB taxonomy): Bacteria > Actinomycetota > Thermoleophilia > Solirubrobacterales > Solirubrobacteraceae > Palsa-465. Next base: position 4,297 of record JBKQJQ010000475.1, read on the forward strand.
GCTCGCATGGCTCCATCACCGCTCGCAATTCATCCGGCATGGCTGATCCTTCGATCCGAAGATGGACGACATCTCGATCGCATGCGGCAAGCGCAGCTGTGTCCGCCGCCGCCGCTTCCTCAGCATCGAGCGCGGCGAGGTAGGACGCGAACGCCAGCCGACGTGTCTCGGGGCCGGCATCGAGAAATGTCTGCCAGCGCGCCGAGACCAGATGAGCCGCGGCGCGCCACACCTCAAGCGCCTCACGACTGGCGCGTGTCTGTGGCAGGAGACGGTCCAGGCGATGCGGACCTACGGACTGCAGGACCACGTGAGCCACCTCTCTATCGGTGGCCGCGCCACGCTCAAGCTCCTGGAGGGCCGCGAGCTGCCTGGCCTGCAGGCCATGCGACGCGTAACGAGTCGGGAATCCGGCGTCGACCCTCGCGTGGCACGTCCGTGACGGACGATCATCCAAAGTGCGTGACGACGGCTCACTCGGTCGGTTGAGAGGGTCTGTCGGCGCCCCGAGGAGGCGCTCTGGACCTCTACCGGCACAGGGAGAGTGACTCATGACGGATATGAAGATCATCGACGCAATTCGGGCCGAGCTCGAAACCAACCCGCACATCCACCATCCAGCGGAGGTCGCTATCTCCGAGCGCGAGGGCGACGTGACGCTGCGGGGAAGCGTGGGCAGCTTCCGCGAGCGGCAGACCGCGGTTCAGGTGGCCAAGTCGGCTCGCGGGGTGCGGCGCGTGGACGATCAACTCATGGTCGACCTGCGGAACCACTGGGATGACGACGTGATCCGTGGCGTAGCGCTCCAGGCGCTGATGTCCTCCGACGATGTGCCCGCCGACCGCGTCGACGCCAAGGTCGACGGCGGGTGGCTGACGTTGAAGGGCGAGGTTCAACACCAGTCCGACAGCGACGCGGCATTCGCCGCAGTATCGGGGGTGCCTGGCGTCGGCGGAATCACGAACGAGATCAAGGTCATCTCCGCCGGCATCGACGGCTGAGCCGAGGCCACAGGCGTGGGTCCGCGCGATGCTCGATCAGCGCCAGCCTACGCGTGAGCCGCGCTCGCTGCGCCGATTGACGAAGAGCTTGCGAAGGGCGCCGGCGTTCTCCTGCTCCTCACGCTCGCGCCGCGCCTGATCCGCGGCCCGTTCGATGGCCTTATTCTCGGCGCGTTCGTCGGGCTGGGCTTTCAGATCAGCGAAAACATCAGCTATGCCTGGATCGGCGCGGCTAACTCGTTCGGCGACCTCGGTGCGACATGTGTCATGGAGCAACTGTTCGCCGTGCTGCGTCTGGTCGCGCCCGACCAGCCACGTGAGCTCTCCCACCGCGCGCC
>JBKQJQ010000476.1:0-11086 GCA_052147875.1 Solirubrobacteraceae bacterium
CTCATCAGCCAGCGAGCCCGTGCGTATATGCGTAGTGGACGGCCTGCGCCCGGTCGCGCGCGCCAATCTTCGAGAACACGTGGTTGATGTGCGTCTTGACCGTCGCCTCGCTGACGACCAGCGTCGATGCGATCTCGGCGTTCGAGAGCCCGGCGGCGATCAGCTTCAACACCTCGGCCTCGCGCGGCGTGAGTTCGTCGGGCAGGCTTGCCGGCGTCGGCGCGGGGCGCGGGCGCGCGCTGGCGGCTGCGGCGATCAATCGGCTCTGGACCAGCGGGTCGAGCAGTGCCTGATGGTCGGCGGCGGCGTGGACCGCACGGGAGATCTCGGCGATCCCCGCGTCCTTCGTCAGGTAGCCACGGGCGCCGGCATTGAGGGCATCGAGGATTGACTCCTCGTCGGCGTGGGTGGTCAACACAACGACCTCGGTATCGGGTTGTGCGGCGCGGATCTGGCGTGTCGCCTCGACGCCGTCGAGCTTCGGCATCCGCAGGTCCATCAGGACGACGTCCGGGCGGTGGCGCGCGCACAGTTTGACCGCCTGCTCTCCATCGGCCGCGTCGGCGACGGGTTCGATTCCGGGCGCGGCCGCGAGCAGCGTCATCAGTCCCTCGCGGACGAGCGCCTGGTCGTCGACAACCAGCACCCTGACCGTATGCGTCATGGCTCGACCTCGGGACCCGTGGGGGGCGGCAGCCGCAGCTCGACTCGCCAGCCGCCGTCAGCTTGGCCCGCCTGGAAGGTGCCGCCCAGGAGCTGCGCCCTTTCGCGCATCCCCAGCAAGCCATAGCCGCCACCGGCCCCGGCCAGCGCAGCCGCGGGCTGGGCTCCGGTCGGATGGTCGTCGACCAGCACGACGACATCGTCGCCGGCGTCGGCGCCCGCGTGGACGGCGACCGAGACGCCTGCGCCCGGGGCGTGTTTGCGCACGTTCGTGAGCGCCTCCTGGACGGCCCGCAGGACGGCTTGGCCGGTCTGTCCCGTGAGGCGCGACTGGTCGCCATCGATAGTCAGCTCGGCGGTCGCGTCGGCGGTCGCGCGGTACTCGGCGACCAGCGCCTCGACGCCGGCGGGGACAGAGACCGTGTCATCGCCGCGCAACGCCCCGACCGCGCGCCGTGTCTCCTGCAATCCCTCGCGCGCCAGCTCGTGGGCGCGACGCACCCGAGCCAGCACGACGTCGCTGTCGGCCCCGTGCTCGAGCAGCGAAGCGGTCGCCTCAAGCTGAAGCGTCAGGCCGGCGAGCGCGTGAGCGAGGACGTCGTGTATGTCGCGCGCGATTCGAGTCGACTCCTCGAGCCGGGCGACGCGCAGCTGCTCCTCCTGCGATCGCTGCGTTTGAGCCAGCAGCAGCTCCGCCTGCTCGGCGCGCACGACCGACTGGCGGGCGTTGGACGCTGCCAGCATGGCTGCGGCGTAGCCCAGCGAGTAGGCCAGCGCGCCGAGCCCGCTGCCGTCGTAGATCAGCACCGATACGCATACAGCCAGGACCCCCAACGCGAGGATCGGGAGCGCGCGCGGAAGCTCGACGCGGAAGCCGGCGGACGCGATGCCGACGAACGCGAACGCGCTGGCGGCGCTCTTCGGCGCGGCGCCGACCAGCAAGCCACCCGCCACCGCCAGCACGTACAGGTCGAGCGTCACCCCGTGCTCGCGGTGGGGCTTCGCCGTCCAACTGAGCCACGCGATGACGGCGGCCGCCGACAGCAGCGCGATCAGGACCCCGCGTCCGGAGCTCGTCGGATGAGAGATGGAGCCGAGCAGCGACCAGACGATCAGCGCCAGGCCGATCAGCCGGATCGCGGTCGCCCCACGGTTGAAGCGGTAGAGAAGCATTGCCAGGAACGGTTGTCGCGGATTTAACTCGCACAGCGAAGCGGGACCCGCCGATCGCGAGTCCCGCTCACCGCCGGTCGGCGACGTTGGTTAGGCAAGCTCCGGTGTAACCCTGCCCTGGAGCTGATAGCGGCGAGTCGCCTGGATCAGCGTCCGGCCGCAGACCTCGAAGACTGCCATTGCCAGCAGCGCCACCGTCCAAGCCTCGTTACTGGTGATCGAGTGCTGGGCGCTGAAGCTGGCGATCGTCGAAACGCCGCCGTGCGTGGCCCAGATGAGGAACGCGAACCGCGAGCCCATCCCGAGCACCCAGAAGAAGCCCGAGGCCCAGCCGGCACGAGCCAGCACCTCGCCGCTCGAGCCGCGCCGCATGAAGACGGTCAGACCGCTCGCGACGCCGATCAGTCCGCCGGTCAGAGCGAACACCGCCACCAGGATCAGGTCATTGCCGCCGGTGGGGATGCCGTGCAGGTAAGTGAACACCGCGATGCTCAGGATCACCAGCGGACGGATCAGCGAGCGGGTCGTGAGTTCGCGCTCCTTGATCTGAAACAGGACCAGGAGCACCAGAGTTGCGTCGATGAGGTAATCAGTTGTTGTCATGGGAGCATGGTTGCCTCGATGCTTCGTTTGCACATCGGCGCCAGGTTCTATTTGCGGGTGGAGATCGCCCTCGGTATCAACCCACGGGTTGAGGCCCACGCCTTCTTAAGAAGATCTCACCAACGCCCCATAGCTTCGGGCCACGTATGAGCGCACCGCGCCACCTGTGGTCGGGTGACTGGGAACTCGAGTCCGCGGCCGCGGCTGACGAGCTCGCAAGACATCGCCCGCAGCCCGACGAAGACCCCCCGACAGAGGTGATCGCCCCGCCGAGGCCGTCGCTGGCTGCGCGCGCGATCGCCTGGCTGCGCCGGCTACGCCGGGGGATCGGGCGTTGGCTGGCGATGAGGCCGAGCCGCGGGCTTCGCCTCGCAGCGCTGATCGCCGTGGCGCTGCTGGTCGTCGCCGGCGCCGCCTACGGGGTGTCGTCGCTGGCCGGCGGCTCCAGTCATCAACCGGCCGCCGCGGCCGGCAATCCGTGGCTCGGAATCCAGACGACCAGCTCGCCGTTCGCCGCGGTCGGCATCCAGACGATCGCCGGCGGCCCGTTTGCCAGTGGTGCGATCGTCACCAATGTGGTCGCGGGCAGCCCGGCCGCCGCCGCAGGGCTGGTGCCGGGAGACCTGATCACGGCGATCAACAACCACCAGGTGACTGCGCCGGCCGGCGTCGAATCTGCGATCGCAGGACTGCACGTTGGCGATCGGGTGACGATCCAGTACGCGCAGGGACTGATCACCTACACGACGAGGGCGACGCTCGCCGCTCGCCCGCCGGGCTATCCATGACGTTCGTCCACCCCCTAGTGCTCCTGGCGCTGCTGGGAATTCCCCTGCTTGCCTGGTGGTACGCAGGCCAGCAACGCCAGCGCGAACAGGCCGCGTCGGCGTTCGTCGTGCCCGCGCTCATCTCATCGGTCGCACCGCGACGGCCGCGCTGGCGGCGCCACATCCCGATGCTGTTGTTCGCGCTTGCACTCGCGGTCCTGATCGTGGCGGCAGCGCGGCCGCAGCGAAGCATCGCCAAGCCGGTCACCGACGGTGCGATCATGCTCGCCGACGACGCGTCGAGCTCGATGCAGGCCACCGACGTAGCTCCCTCGCGAGAGGGGGCAGCCCACCACGCCGCGAGCCATTTTCTGGCACGCGTGCCGAGTGCCGTCGAGGTCGGGCTGCTCGAGTTCGCCCGGACGCCGACCGTCCTGCAGTCGCCGACGACTGACCACGCGCTCACGCAGGCGGCGCTCGCGGAGCCCGTGCGGACGAGCGGCGGAACCGCGGTCGGAGTCGCGATCACGACCGCGATTAACGAGCTGCGCAGCGTTCCGCGCGTCGCCGGCAAGCGCCCACCGGGCGCGATCGTGCTGATCTCAGACGGCGCCTCGAACGTCGGTCCGAGCCCGCTGATCGCGGCCCACCAGGCGGTCGCCGATCACATCCCGATCTACACGATCTCGGTCGGGACCGCCCACGGCACGATCCCGATCAAGCGCGGCGGCAAGACCGTGACCGTGCCGGTGCCGGTCAGCCGCCAGCAGCTCGCCGAGATCGCGACGGTTGCGCATGGGCGCGCCTTCCAGGCTTCCGATACCGCGGGCGTGAGCGCTGCCTACCAGCGCCTCGCGGCCCGGCTCGGGCATAAACAAGTCAAACAGGAGATCACCGCGGGGTTCGCCGGTGGGGGCCTGGTGCTGCTGCTGCTCGGCAGCGCCATGTCGCTGTTCTGGTTCGGCCGCCTCGTCTAGGTGCGATCGGATCCGGAGGACAGATGAACGAGATTGAGCGAACCGACGAGCTTCGAACGCAGGCGCGCGACGACCTACAGGAGGCGTTGTACGAGATCAAACGCGTGATCGTCGGTCAGGACGCGATGCTAGAGCGGCTGCTGGTCAGCCTGCTGTCGGGCGGTCATGTGCTGCTCGAGGGCGTTCCCGGGCTCGCCAAGACGCTGACGGTCAAGACCCTCGCGGCGGTGCTCGGCGGCTCCTACAACCGGATCCAGTTCACGCCTGACCTGGTCCCCGCCGACCTCGTCGGGACGCGCGTCTACCGGCCCGACAGAGGCCTCTTCGACACGGAGCTGGGACCGGTGTTGTGCAACTTCCTGCTCGCTGACGAGATCAACCGGGCTCCCGCAAAGGTCCAGTCGGCGCTGCTCGAAGTGATGCAGGAGCAGCAGGTGACGATTGGCGGCAAGACTTACCCGGTGCCGCTGCCGTTCATCGTGATGGCGACCCAGAACCCGATCGAGTCCGAGGGCACCTACCCACTGCCCGAGGCGCAGGTCGACCGCTTCCTGATGAAGATTCTGGTCGACTACCCGACCGTCGGCGAGGAGGCAGCGGTCGTCGGGCGCAGCCTCCAGGACCCGGCGGTCGTGCAGGAGCGACTGTCCCTGGATCAGCTGCGCCGCCACGCCCGGGTGACACAGACGGTGCTCGTCGACCGAGAGGTGATCGGCTACGCGGTCGCGCTCGCCGACGCCACCCGTCGTCCGGCCGAGCATGGGCTGGCCGACATCGCGCCGCTGATCGAGTTCGGCGCCAGCCCTCGCGGCCCGATCGGTCTGGTCCAGAGCGCGAGGGTGCTGGCGCTGTTGCGTGGCCGCGGGCACGTCGTCACCGACGACATCCGTGACCTGGCGGCCGACGTGCTGCGTCACAGGCTGGTGCTGTCCTACGACGCGCTGAGCGACAACGTGACCGCCGATCAGCTGCTCGACCGCGTGCTTGCGGCGGTGCCCGAGCCGGGCAGCGATCGCCTGATGCAGGAGCCTGCGACGGTGCGGGTGCGGTGAGCGCGGACGTCCTTCAAGCGCCGGCCGCCCGGCAGGGGCCCGGCCCGATCGCGCAGCCGATGATCGAGGCGCTGGACGTGACGATCAGCCGGCTCGTGGCGCGGATGCTGCCCGGAGACCGCCGAGCGGCGGGCGTCGGGGTCGGCACCGAGCTGGCGCAGCTGAGCCCATACGAGTTCGGCGATGATGTGCGCCACATCGACGCTGCGGCGACCGCGAGGACCGGCCAGGTGCACGTGCGCCGACACGTGCCCGAGCGCGCGTTGACGACCTGGATCCTGCTCGATCTGTCGCCATCGATGGCGTTCGGGACGGAGCGCCGGCTGAAGGCCGACGTCGCTGAGGGCGTGGTGCTCGTGTTCGGGCGGCTTGGGGTTCGGCGCGCGGGCAGCGTCGGTTTGGTCGGCTTCGGCGCGCGCACGCCTCAGGTACTGCCGCCGCGCGGGTCAAAGCCCGCGATCGTGGCGCTGCGAAGCCTGCTCGCCGAGGGCGTTGCGCCCGACGGTCAGCACGATTCCGACGGCCTCGCAGGCGCGGCGCGCCGGGTTGGACGCCTCGCGCGCCAGCCAGGGTTGGTGGTCGTCGTATCGGACTTTCGCGATCAGCAGTCGTGGGAGCGGCCGCTCGGCTCGCTCCGCGTCCGGCATTCGGTGCTGGCGATCGAGATCGTCGATCCGCGCGAGCTCGAGCTGCCGCGCGTCGGACACCTGGCGCTGGTCGACCCCGAGAGCGGAGAGCGGATCGAGATCGACACCTCACGCCGGCGCGTCCGCGAGCGATTCGCCGAGCTCGAGCGGGAGCGACGCGCCGCCGTGTCACGCGAGCTGCGGGCGCTACGGATCGACCAGGTGACGCTGTCGACCGGCGAGGACTGGCTGCTATCGCTGGGGCGCCAGCTGCGATGACGTTCAGCTCGCCAATCTGGCTCGCCGGGCTGGCGCTGATCCCCGCCGCGGTCGCGGTCGCGGTCGCGGCCCGCCGGCGCGCCAAGCGCTACGCGGTCCGCTACCCGGCGGTCTCGACGCTGCGGCTCGCAGCCGGCGCTGCGACGGGACGGCGGCGCCAGCTGCCGGCGGCGCTGGCGCTGGCTGCGGTCGCGGCACTGGTGCTGGCGCTGGCACGGCCCCACGTCAGCTACAGCGCTCCGGTCAGGGCGGCGTCAGTGATGATCGTCAGCGACGAGTCCGGGTCGATGGCCGCGACCGATGTGCTGCCGACCAGGATGGCGGCCGCGGAGCGCGCCGCCGACACGTTCATCGAACAGCTGCCGAGCGACGCACGCGTCGGCGCGATCGCGTTCTCCAGCGCCCCCAACGCCGTGCAGGCTCCGAGCGTCAACCACGGTGCCGCGCGGGCGCTGATCAATGGCCAGACGGCTGGCGGCGGCACCGCCACCGGCAATGCGCTCGCGCTCGCGCTCGAGCTACTCCACGGCGGGCAGGTCAAGCACCCGGTGTCGGCGATCGTGCTGGTGTCCGACGGCGCCGCGAACGCCGGCATCAACGTGCTCACGGTCGCGCGCCAGGCGGCGGCCGAAAAGATTCCGATCTACACGGTCGCGCTCGGGACGCCGAGCGGGACGCTGCCGAACCCCGAGCCGTTCGAGCCGCCGGTTCCCGTCCCGCCCGACCCGCAGCTGATGGAGCAGATCGCGCAGGCCTCACATGGGCGCTCGTTCGACGCGCAGACCGCCGATCAGCTCGCCTCGATCTACGGGCATCTCGGCACCCGCCTCGGCAGCGCGACCCGCAAACGCGAGGTGACGGCGGAGTTCGCGATCGGCGGGCTGGTGCTGCTGCTGGTGGCCGCGGCCACCTCGAGCCGCTGGTCGCCTCGACTCCCCTGAAATCACGAGCCCCATGTGAGCGTCGAGAGCGCCGACACCACTCCGAGCTTCTCCCGCTTGGTGACGGTGACCGCGGCCGGCTCACTCCTCGGTGGCTGCGAGACGACGTGAGTGACGATCGCTCCCGTGTGGCGCTCGATTCGCCGCGGGAGGTCCGCACCGAGCCACTTCGAGACGCTCGCCGGCAGCGTTGAAACGATGATCTCGTCATAGCGGTTGGGATCCCACGCATCGGTCACCGCGACCATCGGGTCGGGGCCGCCGAGGTGCCCGTCGGCCTTGAGCCCCACCTCACGCAGGGCCGCGAGCGCGTCACGCAGGCGCTCCTTCGCCGCGCTGCGACCGTCGCCGAACGGCGGCGCCGGGACGACCAGCGTGACAGCCGTCGCGCTGGACTCGCTGCGTTGCTCGAGCGCGTGCAGCAGCTCTCTCGATGTAGCCGTGACACTGGCTACGACCAGCACGTTGCTCGTCCAAACCATTGGCTCGGGCCTCCTAGGGCGTTTCGCGGGTACCGCGATCAAGCTACGTCGCCTCAGGGATGCGCTCAATGGCCCGATGGAGCATCTGCGCTCACCACCGGGCCAGTCAGCCCGAGCGCTTCAGCTTCCCGTACCGCTTGGCGTACCGCTCCCCGGCGCGGAAGATCGCAAGCCCGGCTGGAATCGTGACCACGGCGAGCACGAGCAGGGGCCAGATGTCACCCCAGAGGGCGCTCAGACTTGCGCCGTCGAGGATCGCCGCGCGGATCCCGCGCAACGCATAGGTCGCCGGCGAGATCGTCGAGATCCACTGCATCCACTGCGGCAGCACCGACACCGGGTAGTAGACGCCTGACACGACCAGCAGCAGTCCCTGCGCTACGAAGCCGAACTGCGCGCCGCGCTCGGGGGAGATCAGTGGCAGCACCGCGGTGACCATTCCGACGCCGACGAACGACAGTGACGCGATCGCCAGCAACACCAGCGCGCCGGCGAAGTTGGCGCCGTCGAGGTGGAGGTTGAAGAACAGCGCGATCACCGCGAACAGCAGCGCCGTGCGGATCACGCCGTACAGCACCGCGAACAACCCCATGCCGCCGAGGTGCACCGCACGCGACAGTGGCGCCATGAACGTGTACTCGATCGTGCCCTCCCACCGCTCCCAGGCGACGGTCTCGGTCAGGATCTCGAAGATGATTCCGAGGTAGGACCAGATCACCGCCCCGATCAGCAGGGTCGTCGTCGTGCGGTTCACGTTCAGGTGACCGCCCGACACCTCGACGCCCTTGGCGATGAACACGATCGTCAGCGTGTTGGCGATCGTCCAGACGAAGAAAGCCAGCTCCCACCAGGCATAGCGCTTGACGAGATACGTATTGCGTTCGACGACACCGCCGAGTCCGATCAGCTGCCGGCGTAGGCGCGCGCGGGCGTCGAGTCCCGATATCGGCGTCGTCATAGCGGCGGGCGGGGGTGTCATGCGATTACCTCCTCCTCTTCGTCTTCGTCGAATGCGATCCCGGTCGCGGTGAAGAACGCGTCCTCGAGCGTCGAAGCTCGATAGCGACCGATCAGGCTGCCGGTCGGCTCGAGCGCCAGCAGCCTGCCGGCGTGCAGGATCCCGACGCGCTCGGCGAGTGCCTCGGCCTCGGCAATGTCATGCGTGCAGAGCAGGATCGTCGTGTCGTGCGTCGCGCGGACCTCACGGATGAACGCCTGCACCTCGCGCTTGGAGCGCGGGTCCAGCCCGGTCGTCGGCTCGTCGAGCAGCAGCAGCACCGGCGAGGTGAGCAGCGCCCGCGCGAGCGCCACCTTCTGCTGCATCCCGCGCGACAGGTCCTGCATCGGGTCGCCGCTGCGCGCGAGCGAAAACCCGACCCGCTCGAGGATCTCCGGGATCCGTTGGCGTGTTGCGGCGTGGGTGAGCCCATAGAAGCGCGCGGCGTAGGAGAGGTTCTCGAATGCGGACATCCGTTTGAAGAACGACGCCTCGACCGAGACCCGGTTGACCAGCGAACGGACCGCCTTGGCGTCGTGGACCACGTCGTGCCCGAACACGTGCGCGCTGCCCCCGTCGGGCAGCAGCAGCGTCGACAGGATCCGGACCAGGGTCGACTTCCCGGATCCGTTCTGACCGAGGATCGCGACGCACTCGCCACGCTCGACCGTGAATGACACGTCGGTCAGCGCCATGCTGTCGCCGCGCCGTCCACGCCGTCCACGCCGTCCGCGACGGCGGTAAAAACGCTTCTCGAGACTGACTACATCAACGGCAAACACGATGCTCCTTGTAACGACGACAAGAACTACGAGGACGACATGACCAGGGGCCGTCGACCGAGGCGGTGCTCGGCCAAGGCGGGTTGTGGGTCACGGTCGGAGCATCGAAACGTCAGCGTATCACTGCCATGGGGTCGCTGACGGGATACCGACTACGCGCGAGTAGCGGCGTTTGATCACCGCTGTCCATCGCTTCCTGGGCCCGGTCAGCAAGCGGACCTGGGCGTTTAACCGCCCGTATGTTCCGGTCAGGCGCCCAGGTCGCTCCCCCGGCCGTGAGTTACGCGACTGCCGGTCAGTGAACCAGGCGGAGGTTCAGCGCCAGGACTCCGTAACGGAGCTCGACGACCAGGTTCTTCGCTGCCTGCGTTGTCAGTCCGCCGGCGATATCGGCGCCGTTGCCGCTGGTGATCCCATCCGGATAGGTCCTGAAGTCGATCGACGGGACGGTCAGCAGCTGGCTGTCGAGGGCGATCGCGAAGTGCTGGTCGAGCGTCATACCAACGGCGCTAACGATCTGGCCCCGGTGCGCGACGTGCGCGGTCACCGCTTGAAACCGCTTCGCTCCGGCTGCCGTGAAGACGAACTCGACGTCGGGGTTGCCGGCCGTGTCGGTCGAGACCTGCGGCTTAGTGATGTCGACGCCGGTCAGCGCCGCCATATCTCGCAGCACGAAGAACCGCGCCGCCGGACTGGCGAAGGCGCTGGCCCTGGGGTTCTGCGCCTGGAGCACGACCGTGCCCTGCGGAACCACCAAGACCTGGCCCTCCGAGGGGGAGACCCCCGGTGGCAGCTGGGCGGCCAGGTCGCTGATCGCTTGGCGGCGGCTGGTCGCGTAGGTCTCGTTGTCGGGGCCTGCCAGCAGGCAAGGCTGACCGGCGGTCGGGATCGTTCCCTGCGCGCGCGCCACGTCCGCGCACGCAGCGCTGCCAGGGGCGCCGAACAAGAAATACTCGGGCCCCAGACGGGTGTTGCGCGGGCTCGTCGATCGCGGCTGCTTGGCGGCCAGCGAGACGGCGTCGTACAGCGACATGCCGCCCGCGACGACTGAGCCGGGAGCGCCATAGGCGGAACCTTGACTGATCGTCAACGCGGTCGGATCGTTAGCGGCGAGCTGACTGGCGACGGTCTTGCCGCTCGGCGTGAGGACGTCCGCCTCCCAGTCGTAGAAGGACAGCTGTCCGGTCTCGGACGCGAGCGCCGTGATCCGCGCCTTTTCAGGCGCGCCAACGTTGCGTCCCGTGATCACTACCCGGTCGGCCCCGGCGACTTGGACCGTGAAGCCCGGTATCAATGCGTCGAGGCGCTTGCGCACGATCGCGACCGTGCGTGACATCGCGGCCGGCGTGAGGACTGGCGTCTGCGGCGTCGGTTCTGCCTGCAGCACGATCCGCGGGCTGTGCATGGCGGTGCCGCTCGTGCTGGGCCCCCCGACGCTGAACGCCGCGACGACCACCGCGACCACGACGAGCGCGCTGGCGACCGGCGCCAGAACTCGCCAGCTACGCCGGCGCCTTGGCGGCGCGGCCAGCACCCGCTGCAGCATGCGGTCGGCTTCGATCCGGTCCTGGGGCTCGTGCTTGGAGATCCGCGGGACTGGATTTGCATCCTCGAGTTCGGCGAGCAGCGGGTCGTTCGCGATCACGATGCCTCCTTGGCCACGGGTGAGCGGTGGCGGCTGCCGGCGGGGTCGTCAAGCCGCTCGGCGAGGTGCTGGCGCGCGCGGTGCAGCCGCACCCGAAAC
>JBKQJQ010000477.1:0-13939 GCA_052147875.1 Solirubrobacteraceae bacterium
TCGATCATCGCGCTGTAGCGCTGTTTCATCATCCGCTGAAAGTCGCGGCGCATGTCCAGCACACGGTCGGGTTCGCCGCCCTCCATCATCGTGCGCTCGATCGCGGTGAAGCCGTCGCTGAGGACGCACACAATCAGGTTGTCGAGAACGTAGGTCTTGGCCTTGATCGGACCCCGGCCGTAATGCTCGCGCATCAGCGCGACGATCCGATTCGTGACCTCCGCCAGCAGCCTGCCCCCGACCAGCGGCTCGGCCTCCTGCTCGCGGCCGCCAGCGGTCATGCCCTTCCTCCGGATGCTTCGCCGTGTGTTGTGCTCACTGTTGCTGCGGATACGTCGCGCCAGCCCTCACGCCAGCCGCCGCGCACTCAACTCTTGACCGGATCCTACCGCCCGCGAATTTCGGTCGCCACCCGCCCGAAAGAGAGTAGATTTGTGCAGGCCTGAATGCTGAATGGCGATGACCTTGCGGCCGCGCCGTCGGGGTCCACGCGTTGAAGACGCATGGCGCGTCTGCGGCGGCCTCTCGGCGGCCAGTGGAGGCGTTGCAACAGGCAACGCGACTCCTTCAGGAGCCAGAGTGCGCGCATCACGCGCCGATTTGAGCCAGGCATTCTGTAGCTATTGCGGGTATCCGCCAATGGGCCGCTGGCGGTCACTCGCCCATCGAGTGTGCATGCGCTGCGAGATCGGAACGATCCTGCGCGCGACGCCCGGCTTACAGCCGCGCTTCGACGAGCCGTTCGTGATCGTCGACCGGCGTTTGCGCATTCAGGCCATCTCCCACCAGACCGAGGTCATGCTGTTGGCCGACGAGCCGGCAGTCGTCGGCCTTCCGCTCGCAGAGCTCCTGGTCTGCCGCCCCGGCCGGGACCAGATCGATTTCGACGGCCTGGTCCAACGCGCTGTTGGCGGATCGAGCTTGGCCACCAGGCTGAAGCTGCGCACCGTCTCTGATCCTGCGATCGAGGTTGTGGCGCGCGTCGCCTGCTGCAGCCCACCCGCGGCCGCCCTGCTGACACTCACTCCGCTCGCGACAGCCCGCACGCGGTCGGAGCGCGCGCAGCGGAGGGACGCGGTCGCCGAAGGGAGCCTCGCGGGATGAGCCACGGCATCACCGCCGAACGATCGGCTTGGTCTTCACTTGGCGCGTCCACCGGCGCGGTGCCGCGGCACACCGCAGCCCGCGCCGACGGCCGTCTCACGGCAGAGACGCGTTTCGATCCGCAGAGCGAGCCGGCGGCATTGGCATCGGCCGAGCGGGCGACGTCGCGGCTGGGGCGCGCCGCGGCGTCGCGGGGGTGGCCGACCCGGGAATCAGTCATTGGGGCTGAGAGCCGGGCGGTCGCTTGACGGCGCCGGCGACCCGACCGCCGGATCCGGGAGAATCGATCTCAATGCGGATCCGTGGCGGCGTGAGGGCGCCGAGCCGAGCCCGAAGATCCGTGCTGTCACAGCTCGAGGGCCAGATCGCGCCGACAACCGCGTCGGACGTTGCGCTGATCGTCAGTGAGCTGGTCACGAACAGCGTGCTTCACGCCGACGTCGGCCCGGCCCAGACGCTGACCTTGGAGCTCACTAGGCTCGATGACCGGGTACGAATCGATGTCATCGATCCAGGATCACGACTTGAACCTCGGATCCTTCCGCCTGACCCCGAACGGCTGGGCGGTCTTGGGCTGTTCGTGGTCGACCAACTGTCCGAGGCCTGGGGAATAGCCCGCGACGGGATCACTGGTACCCGAGTCTGGTGCGAAGTGCTTCTCGACCGCTCCCGATCCTCGCAACTTCGGACCGCGGACAGCTCGGCAGCCAGCGTGTGTCCCGGCTGACTCTCGGGACGAGCTCGAGCTGGCGCGCGCTCGGCACCGTGCTGCTCGGCGTCGCGTCGGTGGGCCTGCTGCTGTGGGTCGCGCCGCCCGCAGACGTGATCGACCAGATTGGCGAGATGAGCCCGGTGTGGGTGCTCGCGGCGATCGCGCTCGAGCTCGGCTCATGCCTGAGCTATGTGATCGTATTCCGACGCTTCTTTCCGGAGCCCCCGCCCGCCGTCAGTCGCCGGGTTGCCTGGATCGCGATGGGAGCCGGGGCGGTGCTGCCGGGTGGGAACATCTCCTCGGCGGCGGCTACCGGCTGGCTGCTGCGCCGACATGGGATAGGCACACAGCGGCTGCTCGGGCGGTGCGCCGCGCTGCTGTGCCTGCTCACCGCGTTCGGCTTCTTGGTCAACGGACTGGCCGGCGTCCTGCTGCTCGCCGGCGTGTCCGATGGTCCGCACGACCTCCTCCATACCGGCGGACCGATCCTCGTCTCGATCGCCGTTCTGTCCTCCGCGGCGTTGTTGGCGATCGTCACCCGGCGGGTCGGCGAGGGCGCGCCACGCCCGGTTCGCGGGATCGCGGCCGGGCTCGAGGGCGCCTGGAGGTCGGTCGGCGCGCCGCACTGGCGGCTGCTCGGCACGGCGGGGTTTCTGTGCCTGGATATGGCGGCGCTGTGGGCGACGTGCGCGGCGACCGGCCATCCAATCGGCTTTCTCGCGCTGGCGATCGCCTACTGCATCGGGTATCTGACGACCGCCGTGCCGATTCCCGCGGGCCTTGGCGTTCTCGATGCGGGCCTCACCGCGTCGCTGGCGCTCTATGGCATGTCGCCTTCGGCGGCCGTCGGCGCGGTGATTGTCTATCACGCGATTGCGATCTGGGTCCCGGGGGTGGGCGGGCTGGTCGCATGGCTACCGGCCCGTAGCCGCCGGGCTGCCGCGCCACCAGCCGTCAACCTGCCGGCGCTCGGCACCGTCGTCGGGGTGCCCGACGCGGACGGCTGATGGGCACAGCGGAATGCCGTGACGACCGGCGCGACGCGGCGCTCTTTGGTGCCGTCGCGACCGTCGCGGGGCTCGATCCTGCAGCGCCAACCGGCAAGTGACGCCGGACAGTCACAATGTGAGCCGTGGCCGTGACGCTGCTGCTCGCCCGACACGGTGAGACGATCGACAACGCGAACGGCTTGATCCTTGGCCGGCGTAACCCGCCGCTGTCGAACGTCGGATGGGAACAGTCAGCGCGACTCGCCATCCACGCGCAGGCGGCGGGAGTGACCAGGATCTGGTGCTCGCCGCTTCGTCGGGCACGCCAGACCGCGGCGGTCGTCGGCGAGGCGATCGGTCTTGAGCCGACCGTCCTCGACGAGCTGATCGAATCCGATCGCGGCACCTGGGAGGGCGAGCCGGTCAGCCGAATCGCGGTCGTCTCGCCGGAGCTGCACGCCGCGTTCGAGAATGCCGATCCGGACTTCGCGTTTCCCAGAGGCGAGTCGATCCGTGCGCAGGTGGAGCGGACGCGCAAGGCGCTGACGCTGGTGGCTGCAGAGCCCGGTCCGGCGCTCGTCGTCGCGCACGCCGGAACCATCCGGGCGGCGATGATCGCCACCGGCCTGGAGGCGCCACCCGAACGCGATCTCCCGCACGGCGAGACGATCCCGCTGGCGTGGCCCGTCAATCACGGACCCGCCAGCTGACGACGCGCCCGTTGCCGGCGAGCACAGCCCCCGCCGGCAACAGACGCATCAGACCTAGAAGATCCGGACAGCGACGTCCGCGGGCGCGTCGAACAGATCGTTGAGCTCGTCGTCGAGCTTGACCAACGTCAGCGATGCGCCGGCCATATCGAGCGACGTGCAGTACTCGCCGACGTAGCTGCGGGTGACGTTGATGCCCCTGTCCGCGAGCTGCTCGTGAGCGCGCCCGTAGAGGATGTAGAGCTCGGAAATGGGTGTGCCTCCGAGCCCGTTGATCATCAGCGCCACGTCGTCACCGGAGCTGTAGGGCAGATCCGATGCAACCGCCTCGAGCAGCTCGTCGACGATCGCGTTGGCGTTTGCGAGCTTCTCGCGCCTGCGTCCCGGCTCTCCGTGGATGCCGACGCCCATCTCCATCTCGTCGTCACCGAGCTCGAACAGCGGCGAACCCTTGGCCGGCGGCGTGCAGGACGTCAGCGCCATGCCCATCGTGCGCGTGACCGAGTTCACGCGCTCGCCGAGCTTGACGAGGCCGTCGAGCTCCGCACCGCGCTCGGACGCCGCGTCGACCGCCTTGATCACGAAGAAGTTGCCGGCAACGCCACGGCGACCGACCGTGTAGGTCGAATCCTTCACCGCCACGTCGTCGTCGACGATGATCGTCGCGATCTTGATGTCCTCGGCCTCGGCGAGCTCGCGCCCCATGTCGAACGACATGCGGTCGCCCGTGTAGTTGTTGATGATGTGCAACACGCCCTTGGGGCTCGCCAGCAGCTTGGTCGTCTCGTACACGTAGTCCGATGGCGGTGCCGCGAACACGTCGCCAGGACAGGCAGCGTCGAGCATGCCCTTGCCGACGGCCATCACATGAGCCGGTTCGTGGCCTGAGCCCGATCCCTGAATGATCGAGACCTTGTCCTCGCGGGGCGCGTCGGCCCGCATGATCAGGTTGTACTCCGGTACGTAACGAAGCGTGGCCGGATTGGCCAGCTCGACGCCCTTCAGCATCTCGGGCACGAACTGCTGTGGATCATTGACGAACTTCTTCACCTCTGCTCCTCTCGAATGTCCTGCCTCTTACCGCGCTGAGCGAATCTCGCCAGCGTCCGACGCTCGCCCCGCACAACCGCTCGCCCCGTGTGATGTCAGGCCAGCTCCACCTCGGCCTCCTGCCAGGCCTTGCTTACCCGTTCGAACATGACCGCGACGCCGATCGCGCCGGCGTCGACTGAGTCGCGACTCCGGTCGCCGGTATAGGACGCCCGTCCGCGCTGCGCGAGCATCCCCTTTGTCGCCTCGGCGGTGGCGCGTGCGGTCGCGGCAGCTCGCTCGATCGCCACGGTCGCTCCTTCGGGTAGCGCCGCCTCGAGTTCATCGACCGCCGGCACGAGCGCGTCGACCAGCGTCTTGTCGCCGAGATCCGTGTTTCCGCGCTGCTTGATGCCCTCGATCGCCGCGCGCATCGCGGCGACGATGTCCTCGCCGCTCGGGTCCGGCATGTCGGTCAGTGCCCCGCCGGCGCGCAGGAACGCGGTGCCCCAGATCGGCCCGGACGTCCCGCCGATTCGCTTGCTGAGCACGATCGCTGTCTTCTTCAGGAGTCCGCCGACGTCGCTGTACTCCATCGTGTCCCAGTCAGAGAGCACGACCTCGAAGCCGCGTGCGAGCGAGTAGCCGAAATCGCCATCTCCGACCACGGCGTCGAGCTCGCAGAAATAGGTCTCGTTGTCGACCGCCGTCTGGGCGATGACCCGCACGACCATCTCCCCGCGGGTCAGCGCGTTCTCGCTCATACAGCCTCCTTCTCGAGTAGGGGTTGGGTCCGGCAGACATCGAGCTCGTCCAGCGTGACGAGCTCTCCGGGCTGTGCCGCGGTGCGGTTGGCCAGCACCACGGCTGGCTCGCCCGGATCACCGAGGCTGGTGACGACGAGCGCCGCCTCGCTCATGTCCTCGTCGGCGGTGTAGCTCGAGACGGTGACGACGCAGCGCAGTCCGGCGCCGACCGCGGCGACCAGGCCGTTGCGCGAATCCTCGACCACAATCGCGTCGCCGGGCTCGAGCGACAGCTGCTCGAGCGCCAGCAGATAGATCGCCGGGTCCGGCTTCTTGGCGTCCACAACGTCGCCGGCGAAGACCGCAAAGCGCGACGCGTTGGCATTGCCGACAGCGTGGTCGAGCACCGCCCGCACCGACTCTTCGGCTGAGGTCGAAGCCACCGCGAGCACCCAGCCGGCCGCGAGCGCCTCGTCCACGATCCGCGCGATCCCGGGACGCGCGGGCAACTGCCCCGCGAGCACCATCTGCTTGTAGCGCGCGGTCTTGCGCCGGTGCCAGTCGGCAAGCAGCTCCTTCTGGGCGTCGGCTTCAGCCGGCAATCCGTTGGCGCGCACGAACTCGTGGGTCAACAGTGACGCCATCCGCTCCTTGCCGCCGCCGATCTTGAGCTTCTCGGCGTATTCCTCCTCGGACCAGTTGACGGGCAGTCCGGCCTCGGCGAATGTCGCGTTGAACGCAGGACGGTGGCCGTCACGCTCGGTGTCCGCGAGCACGCCGTCGCAGTCGAAGATCAGCGCCGGCACGCGCTCAGCCGACCGATACCGACATCGACCGCGCCCGTCCCGCCGACCCGAACATGCCGATGTGGTACTCGGCCATCTGCTTGACCGCCGCTCGCACATGGCTGAGCATCGACGGCGGGTCGTGCTTGCTCGGGTTGGCGTCGAGGTACTCCCGGTGCGCGTCGACGAACGCGATCTTCAGCGCGGTGGAGATGTTGACCTTGGCGCATCCCCGCGAGATCAGATCCGTGAACTGCGCCTCGGTCAACCCCGTGCCGCCGTGCAGCACCTGCGGGATCGGATGCAATTCGACGATCTTTGTCACGCGCTCGGGCTTGAGCTCCGGCGAGCTCTTGTACAGACCGTGGGCGGTACCGATCGCCGGCGCGAACGAGTAGACCCCGGTCTGCTCTATGAACCGGGCGGAGACCTCGACCGGATGGACTTCGCCCGCCGCGTCGGAGCCGACCCCGTCCTCCACGCCGAGCACGCTCTCGATCTCGCCTTCGACGTGCGCGCCGTAGCGCTCGGCCTCCGCGACGACCTCGATCGTCTGCCGCGTGTTCTCGGCGATGTCGAGGTGGGAGCCGTCGAACAGCACTGAGTTCCAGCCGGCCTTGAGGCAGAGGCTGATCCACTCCCGGTCAGGGCAGTGGTCGAGGTGCAGCGACACGGGCACAGGCGCGTCGTCAGCCCGCGCACGCCACATGCTGTAGAGCGGCCCGGCGCCGATCGACTTGACCGTCTTCAACGAGGTCTGCACGATCAGCGGCGAGTCGAGGTCGGTCGCGGCCGCAAGCACCGCGTCCAACGTGAGGTCATCGACAACGTTGATCGCTGCGACGCCGTAGCGATCGGCGAACGCAGGATCCAGGATCTGACGGATCGGGACAACCGGCATCAACAGCCTCCCACGTGGCCCCCGGCTGCACCCCAGTGCGGAAGCGAACCTGAGCGCCAGGTCGTTGGGACTCAATTTACCGATCAATCATTTTCTACTCAACTACCGCATACGCGTGCGTGCGCAACTCAGCACGGAAACTCCCGTCCGGGTGCGCTGATTGGCGATGCCTGCCAGGACCTCCGGGCCGCCTCGGCCCGCGAGGCGACCGTGGCCGGCCAACACCATCAGTCCGCGCGCCCCAGCCCCCAGCCGCCGTCGATCACGATCTCCTGCCCGGTGATGTATTCGGACGCCGGCGAGGCAAGGAACAGGGCGAGCGCCTTGATGTCGCCGGGCAGGCCGACTCGATGCATCGGGATGTCCCTGGCGATCGCCGCCTGGACGGCTGGATCATGCGCGTGGCCACCGCCGATGTTGGTCACGAAGAACCCTGGCGCGATCGCGTTGACGGTGATGCCGTCGGCCGCGAACTCGAGCGCGATCGAATGCATCAGATGCCTGGCGCCCGCCTTCGCCGCCATGTAGGCGGCGCCGATCGCGGGCTCGACAGCCGTCGCGGCCAACGATGTCGTGACGATGATCCTTCCGAACCTCTGCGGGCGCATGTGACGAGCCGCGGCGCGCGCGGTCGCGAAGATCCCGTTGAGGTTGATGTCGATCACGCGATTCCAGCGCTCGTCCGTGTAGCGCTCGAGCGCGCCCTCCGCGACCCGCGGGCGGGTGTCGCCCGCCCATGCGCCGACGAACCCGACGCCGGGATCGATGCCCGCGTTTGCAAACGCGACGTCGAGGCGACCGTACATCTGCGCGGCTTCGTCGACCGCGCGATCGAGCGTGGCGTGATCGGTCACGTCAGCGGTCACGCCACGCACGTCGAACCCCTCGTCGGACAAGCGCGAGGCGTGAGCCGCGACCGTGCGGGCGTCGACGTCGATCAGCGTCACGCGGGCACCGTGCGCCGCGAGCACCTCCCCGTATGCCAGCCCCAGACCACTGGCACCGCCGGTCACGATGACGCCGAACCCGGTCACGTCAAATCGCGAGGAAACGTTCACGAAGCGCTCCTGTCGTCATTGCCGGGCCGCAGTCTACGTCCGCCGCGAAGACGCGGACCCGCTCAGCGGCAGCGCGCGTGCAGCACCGTCGGCCGGTCGGCGGCCAGCGCCTTGCGCAACGCGAGCGCCAGCGTATCGGCATCCGCGACCGCCTCACCGTGGCAGCCGAGGGCTCGCGCCAATCCGGGAAAGTCGGGCGCTTCGATGTCGACCGCCAGCGGCTCGTCGCCTCGCGCGAGCATCTCGTCGCGGATCTCGCCGTAGCCGCCGTTGTCGACCACGACGACCGCCAGCGGTAGCCGGGCAGCGGCTGCCGCCGCCAGCTCGGCGATCGTGAACATCACCCCACCGTCGCCGATCAGGACGACGACGGGATCGTCCGGACGACCCAGCTTGGCGCCGATGCCGGCCGGCAGCCCGTACCCGAGCGTGCCGTAGCCGGTCGGGTACAGGAACGCCCTCGGCCGGTGTGCGGGCAGCGCGACCGAGGCTCCGTAGTAGCAGACCATCGCGCTGTCGCCGGCGACGATCCCGGTCTCGCCCAACGCAAAGGCAATCGGATCCAACACCCAGCGCCAGCGCTCGCTCACGGCCGCGGCATCGACGGCCGCGAGCGAGCGCCACTCGGATGCGCGGGCCAGCCGCTCAGGCCCACCCGGGGTGATCCCGTCCGCCGGCAGCCCCGCGAGCGCCGCCCGGGCGTCGCCCACGACGGCCACCTCGGGCGTGGCGTTGGCCACGACCCCCGCAGGATCGACGTCGATCCGTACCAGCTTGCCCTCGAGCGCCAGCGGACCTTCCCACAGATCGGCGGCGGCCAGCTCCGACCCGACGACGAGCACCGCGTCGGAGTCGGCCACCAGGTCGTGTACCGATTGCAGGTGAAGACCGGTGGCGACGGACAGCGGATGGCTCGAGGGCAGGCTGCCCTTGCCGTTGAACGTGGTCACGACCGGAGCACCGAGCAACTCCGCCAGCGAACGCAGCGCGGCCCCGGCGTCGACGCACCCGCCGCCGGCGATGATCGCCGGACGCTCGGCGTCCGCCAGACGGCGAGCCGCTGCTTGCAGCGCGCGCGGATCCGGCACCGCGACGGCACCGATCGCCGGCACGACCAGCTCGACCTCCGCGCGCTCCTCGAGCACATCGGCAGGAACCTCCAGGTGAACCGGCCGGGGCCTGCCGTTGGTCATCGCCGCAAACGCCTGCGCGACCGCCGACGGGATCTCGCCGACGCTCGTCACCCGGTGGCTGTAGGAGACGATCGCCGTGATCGCGCCGTGCAGGTCCTTGGTCTCGTGCAGGTAGCCACTACCCCGGCCCGGAAGGCGCAGCGGCAGCCCGGCCGAGACGAGCAGCACCGGTACCGAGTCAGACCACGACTGCGCGAGCGCCGTCGCGGCGTTCAGCACGCCCGGGCCCGAGGTCGTCAGGCAGACCCCGACGCGGCCGGTCGCGCGCGCGAATCCATCGGCGGCGAACGCTGCTCCCTGCTCGTGGCGCGTGAGCACGTGGCGGATGCCCGCGGGCTTTAGCTCGGCGTAGATCTCGAGGTTGTGGGTTCCGGGGATCCCCCACACCAGATCGACCCCGTGCGCCGCCAGCGAGGCGGTCAGCGCTTCGGCTCCGGTCCGCACGGTCATCGTTCGTGCCACCGCCACCCAGGCCCCGGCACCCTCAGGCCACCGCCTCAGTCTCCGCGCGCGCGGCGGCAGCCCGTTCGCCGGCCATCCGCACCGCCGCCCGCCGCAACGGCGCCCCGGCCGGCGTGCGGTCGAACGCCTCGGCGACCAGCGGCGCGATCGTCTCGTCGATTTTCGCAAACGCTGCCTCGGCCGTCGGCTCGATGTCTCCGAACAGCGTCCACCACCACCATGCATTGGTAGCCATGTTGGCGACAAAGTCCGGCACGATCGCGATGCCCCGCGCGGCCAGCTGGATCTCCGCGGCCGGCAGCGTCGCCACGTTGGCCGCCTCGACAACGAGCGCCGCGCGCACGCCGCCTGCGACGGTCTCGTCGATCGCATACGACACCGCGGCCGGGACCAGGACGTCGCAGGCGACCCGCCCCCACCGGTCCCGGGGCAGCTGCGCGACCCCGCGCGGCAGCAGCGAGCGATCCACCAGCCCCCGCCGGTCGCGGCTCGCCAGCAGCCGTTCGACGTCCAGCCCGGCCTCGTCCACGAGCAGGCCGTCGGCATCGGCGACGCCGATCACCCGGACGCCG
The DNA here is from genome assembly GCA_052147875.1 of Solirubrobacteraceae bacterium. Lineage (GTDB taxonomy): Bacteria > Actinomycetota > Thermoleophilia > Solirubrobacterales > Solirubrobacteraceae > Palsa-465. The sequence continues at coordinate 10,262 of JBKQJQ010000477.1, forward strand.
GCGTCGGCCAGGTAGCGCGCGCTGGCGCCCCCCATCGAGCCCAAGCCCTGCACGACCGCGGTCGCGCCATCGCGATCGATGCCCAATGCCCGCAGTCCAGAGACCGCGGCGCAGGCAACGCCATAGCCGCCGACCAGCTCGCCCAGGCCGACGCCGCGATCGGCGCACGCGAACGCGGCCCGCAGCCGCTCCAGCCCGGCGTCGGCGCCATCCTGGACGCAGCGCAGCGCCGAGTCGACGGTCGAGCGCATCCCCAACTCGGCGGCCAGCTCGTCGAGCTCGTCCTGGCGGACGCCGAGATCCTCGCCGACCGCCCATCGTGTCTGCACCAGCGGCAGCATCGCCTCCAGGTAGCGGCGCAGGACCTCGCGCGCACGCGGGTCGACCGGATCGAAGTCGATCCCGCCCTTGGCGCCGCCGAGCGGCCGATAGCGCGCACCTTCGCAGAACGCGATCGCCTCCTTGTGGGTCATTGCGCGCGCCAGGTCGGCGACTTCAGCCAGCGTGCAACCCGGACGCATCCGCAGCCCGCCGCCCGCCAGGCCGCGTGCGAGCGTGTCGATCACGAGGTAGCCGTGCGCACCGGTGTCGGGATCCGTCCAGGTCACCGACAGGTACGGCGCGGCGTTCAAGCCGCCGCTCCCACCGCGAGTGGCCGCCGCTCCGCCCCGCGCACCAGGCGGCGCGAGATCACAAGCCGCTGGATGTTCGAGGTTCCCTCCTCGATCCCCTCGAGGTCAAAGGTGTGCATCAGCCCCACGAATCCCCGCCCCTGCGGATCTCGCGCGCTGCGGACTCCCTGCAGACCTGCTGGATCGAGCGCTGCTCATCGGTGAGCTCATGCATGTGCAACCGCATCCTCAGGCGATGGAATGTAGTTCAGGTGGGGTTCTCGCGCATCTGGCCGCGGCCGCCGAAGATCTGCAGCGCGCCGCGCGTCAGCAGCTCCCGCCTCGACAGCATGCTCCGCTAAGCGCGCGCAATATCCTCGTCCGACTTGACGCTGTCCCCATCCGGTCGGACTCGAGGAAATGGAAGTTAACCAACTGCAAGCAGAGGCCACCGCGCTGTTGCGCGAGCTGATCAGGGTCGACACCTCCAACCCTCCCGGCGGCGAGACGCCCGCCGCACGCCTGCTGGCGCACTACCTCGAGGACAACGGGGTCAGCTGCGAGCTGGTCGCGCGCGACCCTGCGCGCGCAAACCTGATCGCGCGCGTGGCAGGTCGCGGGGACGACGGCCGCTCGCTGATGCTGCTAGGTCATACCGACGTCGTGCCGGCGCAGGCCGACAGCTGGCAGCACCCCCCGGTCGCGGGCGTGCTCGACGACCAGGGCTATGTCTGGGGCAGGGGCGCGCTCGATATGAAGAACGAAGTCGCCACCCGGGCAGTCGCAACCGCCGCGATCGCCCGCTCCGGCGAGCCGCTCGACGGCGACCTGGTGTTCGTCGCGGTGGCAGACGAAGAGGACGGAACGACCGGCGTCGGGATGTCGTGGCTGGTCGACGCGCGCCCGGACCTGGCGACCGACTACGTGCTCAACGAAGGCGCCTCTGAACGTCTCGAGCTGGCCGACGGCCGAACCGTGGTGACGATCTGTGTTGGCGAGAAGGCGGCCACGGCAGCGCGGATCACCGCGCTAGGGACGCCCGGACACTCGAGCATGCCCTACGACGTCCCTTACGCGGTCCCGGCGCTCGCCGAGCTGATCCGTCGGCTTGCCAGCTACCGTCCGCGGCGCAGGTTGTTGCCGGCGACGCAGGCGATGCTCGAGCGGCTCGTCGGTCCGATCGGCGACGACCCCGCGGAGCTCGACGGCGCACTCGACCGCGCGATCGCCCTGCACCCGATGCTGCGGCAGCTGGTTGGGCCCCTGTTCAGCACCACGATCGCCCCCACGCGCATGCACGGCTCCGATGCGCTCAACGTGCTACCCGGCCGGGCGAGCGTCGACTGCGACTGCCGCCTGCTGCCCGGTACGACCGAGGCACAGCTGCGAGCCGAGCTGAGCGAGGCGCTCGGGACGGACGTCCCGTACGAGCTCGAGCTGATCGACCCGATCGTCGGCGGCACGATCTCGTCGATCGACTCGCCGCTGTTCGAAGCTTGCGCGGAGTTCGTGAGCACAAACGACCCCGACGCGATCGTGCTACCAACGATCTCCACCGGGTTCACCGACTCCCACTACGCACGCGCGAAGTTCGGGGCCGTTGCTTACGGGTTCTGGCCCTCGCGCGCCACCCCGCTGGATGTCTGGTCAACCACCGTCCACGGCGACGACGAACGCGTCCATGTCGATGATCTCGGCTACGCGACCTCGTTTCATGTCGACGCGTGCCGGGCGCTGCTCTCCGAGCGCCAGCCTAAGCTTCGCTGATGGCCACCTCCCAGGAGACCAACCGCCGCGAGGCGATCCTCGAAGCCGCCGCCGTTGTGATCAGCGAACGCGGCGTCGACGCGGCGCGGATGGCCGACGTCGCCGAGCAGGCGGGGGTCAGCCTCGGTTTGGTGCAGCACTATTTCCGCCACCGTGAGCGGCTGCTGAGCGAGGTCTTCCGCCACGAACTCGACCGGATCGCTCGAACCTGGACCAGCCTCGTGGATCAGGACTCTCCACCGCTCGAGCGCTTGATCGACTACCTCGCGCTTTGCGTCCCGGTCGGCTTTGACTCAGCGTCGCGCGAGTTCGGCCCGCGCTGGGGGTTTTGGCTCGAGCTGTGGTCCAAGGCACATCGCGACCCGGCGACCGCCTCCCACGTGCCGGGCGTCTATGCCAGCTTCGCGGTGCCGTTCGGCCAGGCGATCGAGCAGGGCGTCGCCGAGGGTCAGTTCGGTCTCCGTGGCGAACCGGCCGACACGGTCGCCCGCCTGGTGGCGATGGTCGACGGGCTCGCGGTCCAGACGCTGATCGGCGGAATGGCCGCAGGCCGGATGCTGACGCTGCTGGTCGACTGGCTGGCGATCGAACTGGGACTCGACGCCGAGCAGGGCAGGCAAGCCTGCGCCCGGGCGCATGATGCTAACGAGCGGCTCGTGCGCCAATCGACCGGCTGAGCCACCGCTCAGAGGCCGACCGACGCGACGATTGTTCCGCGCGCCGGGTCGGGGCTGGTGCTCAGCTCGGCACCGCACGCGGCGCTGATCGTCGCCAGCCGTTCGAAGATCCGCGGTTGATCGAACGCCTTGGCCAGCTGCGCTCTGCTGTGCTCGTAGGCGTCGGCCGACAGCGGCGCCTGCACGTCGCTCCAGATGAAGTTGCCCAGGCCGGTCAGGGTCGGCCGGCGCTCATAGATCTCGATCGGCCCCGGGTGGTGGATACCCGTCACTACCACGACGCAGGGGGGTCGAAGTGCTCCGCACACGCGCCCGGGTCTCCGTGTGTCATCAGCCCGCGGGCACGCAGCGAGCGTCGAGCGCGATCGCCGCATCGGGGGTCACGAGCAGCGGGTTGATCTCGATCTCCGACAGATCCGGGTGCGCGGCCGCGAGCCGCGACAGCGCTGCGAGCGCCCTCGCGGCCTGCTCGATCGCCAGCGGCGCGCGGCCCCGGGCGCCGGTCAGGAGCGGCGCGGCCCGCAGCGAACGCAGCATCGCGTCGGCCTCGGAGGCCGACACCGGCGCCAGCGCCACGGCGGTGTCGCGCAGGATCTCCGCGTACACGCCGCCGCTGCCGGCCA
>JBKQJQ010000478.1:0-4045 GCA_052147875.1 Solirubrobacteraceae bacterium
ATCTCCTGAGCGTCGGCCTCAGCGCGCCAGTGGTGGTACTCGTCCTTGGTCATCTCGAACAACCCGAACGAGATCACCTCATCCTCATCGCGGATATTGCGCGCGTGGATTGCGCGTTGGAAGCCAGCTGGCATGAAGTCGCCGGGATCCCATGCGCGCCGGAACTGTTCCCACGCGCCCGGCTTGAGACGGCGGGCAGAAAACATGACAATCACGGCGGCACCTCCATCGACTTGGGATCTGTCCTCGTCCGGGGTTCTTGCGCGTTGTGTCGGGGGCGACGGCCGTGTTAGACCTCAAGCCGAGTCCCAGGAATGGGCCTGCCGGTGTCGGCGCGGATCACTCTGACCCCGGCCTGTCAATTCGCACCGGATCGCTCTCCTTGTGGCTCACCGATACTGACGGGCGCGCTTCATCGCGCATGCCCGCAGCCTACGCTTCCTCGGAGGTCGGGGCTTCAGACGGCGACGCCTGAGCTCGCTGCAGACTTATGCGGGAGTGACTGCCATGGGCGCCGTTGAGTGTCGATGTCCGACGCGTGGAGTTCGTCAACAAGAAGCTCATTGGCGTCGCCGCCTGAACCCTGTTGCGCGCGGATGATCACGGCTGGTGACGCTCGCGCACAGCCGTGGGATGATCGCGGTGTTTCACCCGCAGGATCCGATGAAGCGCGCCAAGTGCGCGAACACCGATGGCATGCTGCGAATCTCGAAGAAAGGGTGGGTGGGATGAGCGTGATGCGTGACACGATGGCGACGCAGCCCGAGGTGCTGCGGCGGATCCTCGACGATCAACGAGGGCTCGAGTCTGCGGCACGGCGCTTGGCCGGCCGGCGGGTGTTGATCGTCGGGACTGGCACGAGCTGGCATGCCGCCAATCAGGGCGCCTGGTGTTTGCGAATGGGCGGCGTTGACGCATGGGCTGTCCCGGCCGCTGATGCCGCCGCCGGCCAGCCTTTCCCTGAGGATGGCGACGCGCTACTTCTGCTCAGTCACCGGGGGACCAAGTTGTTTACCTCAGAAGTGCTTGAGCGCGCCCGAGCAGCGGGTGTTCCCACCGTGGTGGTGTCCAAGCGTGGAAACCCGGACGCTGACCTGGAGACTGTCTCGGAGGAGGTCTCCTCGGCGTTTACAGCGAGCCACCTCGGTGCTCTGATGCGAGTTGCGCAGCTCGCTGAGCGGCTGGGGGCATCTCTGGGAGCGCTTCATGACGTTCCGGACGCCGTGGCCCGAGAGCTCGCGGACGGTCCAGTGGGTATCGAGCCGCCGGCGCGGCTCTTGGAATTCGCCGGCGTGGGAATCAACGCTTGGACAGCCGCAGAGGGCGCGCTCAAGATCAGAGAAACCGCGCTGGTCGCCACCGAAGGGCTCGCGTGCGAGTCCATCCTCCACGGGCCAGCGGTGGCTCTCGGTGCCGATGACTCGCTTGTATGCCTGGATAGCGGGATCGGATCTGACCGCCTCAAACAGCTGGCCGATGTCGCGAGAGCACAAGGCACCGTCGTCAGCGAGTTCGCGCGTCCCGAGCTTGGCGAGGCCCTTTCCATATTCCCGCTCACAGTGATCGTGCAGAAGATCGCCGCCGAAGCCGCCGAGACGCTAGGCACCAACCCCGACAGCTACGGTCGCGACCTCCCCGGTCGAGACGCTGCTTGGAGCGCGATCAAACTGTAAGAGACGTCCGATCGTGAGGCGAAGGCCGCTCGAGCTCGAATCTCGCGACGCGCTCGGCGGCAGCGACGCTCCCGAGCACACCGCGAGTCAGTCGTCACGCACTGCCGCCCCGCTGCTGGATTCTCGCCTTCCTAGCCTCACGAGCGAAGAGACCACCCGTTTGGGCTTACTGGTCACGCTTCCTTGGTCGGCAGATGTCGGGAGAGCACTGCTTTTGGGTGCTTGAGCGGCTTACCAGGCGACGCGGGCGCTGGAGATTCGCTCGGCGGGGATGCTGCGTCGCCGCCTCGCGGCGAGTCGAAAGCCGCACCGGCGGAGGACCCGTCCGATGGACGTCGAAGAGACACGCGCTAAAGCTTGCTGCACGGATGCAGCTACGGACTCGCCGCCCAGTCGGTGCAACTTGCCCCTGCGCTGGCCCGGGTGGCGAGTCCCCTAGAAGACGCGAGAGAAGCCCGCCCGGTGTTGAGGCCGGACGGGCTTCTGGTCCATCCCTGCTCCGGTGAGATGGCCGTGTTTGATCTAGAGGTCAGTCGCGACCTTGTTGATCATCGATGAGATATCGCCACCGAGCAAGGTCAGTGCGAGCACGGCGACGACTGCGATGAAGGCGAGGATCAGGGCGTACTCAGCGAGGCCCTGTCCGCTTTGGTCGCGCAGCCGGGTCAGGAAAGCCCTGAGGTCGACAGCAAGAAGCGTCAGCAATTGTTCACCTCCTTAATTCCTGCTCGCGCTATCGGCAGATTTGCGCCGAGCCTTGATGGTGAAACGGTGCTTGATCGGACAGGCGTCTAGCGTCGGACGGGGTCGCTCAAGCGACAGGGAGGCGTAGGATGGCTGGCGGGCGCCGGAAGCCGCTTTCGAAAACCCCGGGTGACCCTGGCGCCGGCACGGACACCGGTCGACGAGGTCGATGCTGATTGCAGTGCCCGATGTTCCGAGGTTAGGATCGGCGCTCCGGTCACTTTGGGGGTGAATTCATCGCGGGAGGGGGATGACGATGCGGGTGCAGCAGAGGTAGATGAGCGCGATGAGGGGGCTGGCTGAGTGGAAGCCGAAGCTGCGGTGGCTGATCAGGCGGATGCGGCTGTTGAGCCCTTCGAGTCGGCCGTTGTTGAGCCCGAGACGGATCGCGTTGAGGATCCCGTCGCGGTGGCGGCGGATGGTGCGGGCGAGCTTGATGAACGGCTCGAGCCGGGACCGGGACGCCCAGGCGAGCCAGCTGTCGAGGTGCGCTGGCGCGAGCTTGGGATCGGTGAGCTGGTAGAGCAGTCGCAGCTCTTCTTTGAGCAGGAACGCGCGGTACAGCGGCTTGTTGGCCTGCTGGACCTCGCCGAGCTTTGAGAGCTGGTTGATCGTCTGCTTGTCGGGGCTCTTGAGCAGCGACCAGCGGGTGCCCTTGATCCACTTGCCCTCGCGGGTGTGTGAGCGCTCGTGGGCGTTCCACTCGTCGCGGCGGACCTGGTCCACAGCGCGCTGCGCGAGCCGGACGACGTGGAAGGGGTCAAAGCAGATGGCGGCGTCCGGGATGCTGTCGCGGATCGCTTGTTGGTAGCCGCCGGCCATGTCGATCGATACCGCCCGGATCGTCAGCCGCCGCTCGCCGAGTAGGTCGAAGAAGCCCTGCAGGGTGGCGGCGTTGCGTCCCGGGGCGCACCACACGATCGCGCCCTTGGCATGATCGACGACGGTCGTGAGGTACCGCTGCCCGCGGCGGTAGCTGATCTCGTCGACGCCGATCGCGATCAGCCCCTCGAGCCGGCGCTCGTCGAGGTGGTCTGAGACGACCCGCTCAACGATCCGCCCGACCGTGTCCCACGCGATCCGCAACAGCCCGGCGATCGGCGTCTTGGCCATCTGCTGCGCCAGCCACGCGACCACGTCCTCGAAGTCGCGCGTGTGGTGCGCGCCAGGCCGAGCCCACGGGACCGCCTCCAGATGCACGCCGCAGTCGCGGCAGCCAAGCCGGCGCAGCTCGCACTCGATCACGCACCGACTGGAGCCGAGATCCAAGTGCCGCCAGCGCTTGACGCGCCGGTCGTGGATCTCCAGCTCCCGGCCGGTCTGCCCGCAGCGGCCACACACCCGCCGCCGGCGCCTGAGCCGGACGGTCACGATCACCCCCTCGAGACCGAAGCTGACGTCGATGACCGACGCGCCGGGCAGGCGCAGAAGCCGGTTGAATGCCGTGGTGACGCGCACGTCGCCCTCCTTGCAGGCCGCTTGACCTTCGAACAGCCAGCAGCCTGCGTCACAAGGGCGGCTGCGCGTCACCGCGCACTGCGCAACCTCCGAAGAAAACGTCAGCCGCGAAAGCCCCGCTCAGGCGGCCAACACCCCGCGCCCGTCACCCCCAAATCAACCGGAGACCC
>JBKQJQ010000479.1:0-11788 GCA_052147875.1 Solirubrobacteraceae bacterium
GCCGACAGGTCGCCGAGCAGCCCAACGACGGCCTCGAACAGCCGGTAGCGCTCGGTCTCCGAGTCGCCGACCTCGGTCGGCGGCAGCTCCGGCAGCCGGCGCCGCAGCTCGGGCACGAGGCGCGACAGCTCGGCGCCGTGCACGCGCGTGTGGACGCGCAGGTCGGGCAGCGGCGCGGTCGCGATGTAGTGGCCGAGTGCCTCGAGGAACGGCTGGAACGGCACCAGCGTCTCCTCCGGGGCACGGCCTGCGAGTACGAGCGTTCCGGCCGCGTGCGCGCGGCTCGCCGTCTCAGCCAGCAGCCGTGACTTGCCGACCCCCGGGTCGCCGGTGATCAGCAGCACGCGCTCGCTGCGTATATCGGCTTCGTACTGAAAGCCGCTCCGTGCGAGCCAGCGCTCGAGCTCCTCGAGTTCGGCGACCCTGCCGATCATCGCCGACACCGCCAGGGCCCGGAGCTCGGCCGGCAGCGGGATCGCCTGCACGGACCCGTCCTCGCCGCGCGGCTCGGACTCCTGTGACTCCGACGACACGGGATCGAGCTGGCCGCCGTTCTGCTGCTCGGCGTCGGGCACCGCCGGCCATGCCTGATGGCGAAGCAGCGCCTCGTGGGCCGCGATCGCGTCAGGCGACGGCACCGTACCGAGCTCGTCGCGTAGCAGCGTCCGCAGCTGGTCGAACACGCGCAGCGCCTCGGCGACGTTGCCCTGAACCTCGAGCGACTGCATCAGCAGGACGTAGCCCGACTCCCGGTACGGCTCGGCGGTGATCAGCGCCCGCGCCGCGCGCTGGACCGACCCCAGCTGTGTGCCCCCCATCGCCAGCCCAGCGTGCCCGATCACCTCCAGCGCCCGCAACCGGATATCCGCCAGATCGCGCCGGCGACCCTCAAGCCACACCGCCTGCGCCCGCGGCAGCAGCCCACGGCTGGCGATGTTGAGCGGGACCTGCGCCAGCGCCCAGGCGCCACGCGGGTCGCCGGCCCGGAGCGCTTGGTCGGCGCGCTCTACCTGCAGCGATGCGGCCTCCACGTCGACCCAGGCCGGCTCGGGCAGTTCGAGCACCAACTCGTCGCGCCCGACGAGCACCGTCGGACCGAGCACCGAGCGCAGCCGCGACAGGAGCGTCCGCAGCGCCGCGTCCTGCGAACGCGGCGCGTCGTCGGGCCAGAGCGCCCCGATCAGCTCCTCACGGCCGACCGGGCGGTCGCGCGCGAGCACCAGGTAAGCCAGCAACAGCGGCACCTGCTTGCCTCGCAGTGCCCCCACCAACTCGACCCCGTCTAGCTCGACGGACAGGCGGCCGCAGAGCTGGATTCGAGTTCGCTCGGTAGCTCTTGGCGGGTTCTGCAACGTTTTGGAAACGTATCGCCAACGCGGTTTCGACACCGTGTGCGTCCGTGGTCACCGGGGCCACATGGGACGACCTGCGAAGTGGTCGGATAGAGGGTACTTCGCGCGCCTAGCGCCGCAACTGCTCGAGGACAACTTGACCCCGATCAACGAACAGCCAAGCCGGATCGCCTACTGCGAGTGTGGGGCGCAGCTCACGGGCGATTCCGAGCAGGAGCTGTTTGACGCGGCACAACGGCACCTCGCACATCACCACCCGCAGCTCCTTGGGGCGTTAGGAGTTGACGTGGTGCAGCAGATGGCCGAGGAACGTCCGGGGGCACTGAACGCCTGAGGCGGGCGGCGACGCAGACCGTCGCCCGCCCACGGCGTCCGCTAGCCCGGCAGTCAGCCGCAGTGGCCGGTGCCGACGCTGCGGTCGCGCGCCACGGCGCGTGCGAGCTGCGCCTGCACGACCGAGTTGGGCACCGCGAAACCGCCAGGGTGAACCGTCCCGGTCAGGGCTGCGAACACGGTCGCCAGCACCTGGCCCTGGGAGCTCACCACCGGCCCGCCGGAGTTCCCTGGGCGGACCAGCCCGCGCAGCGCGGTGACGCTGCGCAGCACGCGGCCGACGCCGTAGGCGTTCTCAGTGACGACGGTGCTCGTATGCCCGAGGCGTGCCGGCTCGACATTGAACGAGCCGTCAAGCGGGTAGCCGAGGATCGCCGCGGCCGCACCGGTGTGCGAGCCACCGGCGAACGCCAGCGCCGGCAGCAACAGACCGGGGACCCGGAGCACGGCGACATCGTCGTGGGTGTCGAACCCAATCACCTGCGCCGAGCGCGCGGAGCCAACGCCGCCGATCTGGATCGCTGTATCGGACTCGCCGGCGACCACGTGGGCGTTGGTGACAACTATCCCGGGGTGCGCCACCCAGCCACTGCCCTCCACACCGAGCCCGCACGCGGTGCCGAACACCCGCACGACGCTTTCGTACGCCCCGCGAACCGCGACTCCTCCGAGGATCCGGCGAGTCGGCGCCGGCACGTCGGCGACCGGACCGCGGACGGACGGCAGCGGATCGAACCGCGCGAGCGCATCGAGGATCGGCCCCGACGGCGGCAGCAGCTGGTCGAGCTCGGTCAGGATCGCCGAACGCTGGATGTCCGTGCGCAGCGGCTGCGAGCCGGTCGACTGGAGCGCGACCGCGCCGACGATCCACGCCACGCCGAGTCCGATGCAGGCGGTCAGCACCGCACCCAGCAGCCCATCGATCGTTCGCAGGCCGGGCAGCCGCAGCATCGCCCGGACTCGGGCGCCGACACCCTCGAAGCCGCTCGCGAGAACGCCGCCTGCGAGCAGCGCCCCTAGCAGCCCGAGCAGCGGCGCGTACGGCGACCGCGCTCCCTGGCTCAGCACCAGCGGCGCGAGCCGTGTGCCGATGAACGCCCCGACGAGGAAGCCGACCAGCGACAGCGCGCCGACGATGAACCCCTGGATGTAGCCGTAGACGGCAAGCAGGGCGGTGAACGCGACGATCAACCAGTCGATGGCCGTCATCTCAAAAATGCTAATCGGGTGTCCGCGGCGCCGCGCATCTTCTACCTTTAGGAGCGAGGTGGCACAAAGGGGCGTCATTGTGGCGCGGCGGCCCACGCCCGTCCAGCGCAAACGAGTACGCCGCAGGCGGCTGCTGACGCGGGCGGCACCGATCGCGGCGGTTGCCGCGATCGCGTTCGTGGTTGGAGCGATCTTCGCGACCGAGCCGGGTCGTGAGGAGCGCCAGGTCGTCAGCCGGTACGTGACCGCCTGGGAACACCACGACTATCCGGCGATGTACAAGCTGCTCGATTCGGGCTCGCGCCGGCGCGTCTCGGAGGCCAAGTTCGCCAACGAGCTGCGGAGCGCCGCCGCGACCGCGACGCTGATCTCGCTGACGCACTCGCGGGTCACGAGCGCCGCCAACAACACGATCGCGGTGCAGATGCTCGCGCGGACGCGGATCTGGGGCGCGCTGCCGGGGACGCTCATGGTGCCGTTCACGGGTAGCGGGTCGGGCGCCCGGGTCCATCTCACGCCGCAGGTCCTGTTCCCAGGCCTGCGCCTCGGCGAGCGACTGCACCGTGTGATGAAGCTTCCGCCGAGGGCCACGATCCTCGCCAGCGATGGCACGCCGCTGGCGCAGGGCCCCGACCGCAGCTCGCCGATCCCCGACGTCGCCAATCAGATCGTCGGCACGCTGGGGCCGATCCCCAGCATCGACGCGATGCAGTACGCGGCCGCCGGCTACCCGCCGAACGCCGAGGTTGGGCTCGACGGGCTCGAGCGGATCTTGCAGACGAGGCTCGCAGGGCGGCCGGGCGGTCGGCTGATGGCCGGTCGCCGGCTGCTCGCGAACGCTGGACCGCGGCCTGCCGGACCGGTGACGACGACGATCTCGCCGGCGCTCGAGCGCCAGACCGTCGCCGCGATGGGTGGTCAGTACTCGGGCATCGCGGTGATGAACCCCCGCACCGGCGCACTGCTCGCGCTCGCCGGGATTGCGTTCTCGGCGCCGCAGCCGCCTGGCTCGACGATGAAGATCATCACCGCGACGGCGGCCCTGCAGGCCGGGATCGCGAAGCTGACGACGCAGTTCCCGATTCAGACGTCGGCGACGATCGACGGGTACACGCTGCAGAACTCAAACGGCGAGGCGTGCGGCGGGACGCTGCTGAACGCGTTCGCGGTGTCGTGCAACTCGGTGTTCGCGCCGCTCGGCGCCCGCGTCGGTGCCAATCGACTGGTCGCGATCGCGAAGCGCTTCGGGTTCGACCAGCCGTCGTCGATCCCGGGCGCGGCCGAGAGCTTCATTCCGTCACCGAGCAAGATCGGGGACGCGCTGGCGGTCGGCTCATCGGCGATCGGGCAGGGGGTCGTGCAGACCACGCCGCTCGAGATGGCTGATGTCGCCGCGACGATCGCGATGGGCGGCCGGCGGCCGATCCCGACACTGCTGGCCCACCAGCGCCCGCGGTTCGTCCGCGTCACGAGCGCCCGTGTCGCGCACGAGGTCCAGCAGATGATGATCGCCGTGATCGACTACGGAACCGGGACCTCGGCTCAGATCCCCGGCGTCGAGGTTGCAGGCAAGACCGGCACCGCCGAGCTGACCGACACCGCCACGACCAGCAACAACCCCAACGCGAGCTCGCCCAAGAACACCGACGCGTGGTTCGTCGCCTACGCGCCCGTCGGTCACCCGCGGTATGTGGTCGGCGCGCTGTTCCCCAACCAGGGCTTCGGCGGCGCGTCGGCCGCGCCACCGGTGCGGCAGATCCTCGTCTCGGCGCTACAGCACTAGGGCGCCCGGTAGCCGGCCGCGACCACGCTCGGGCTCAGTGTCCCCTGAGTCCAGGCCGCAAGCGCGTCACGCCGTGGCCCGAAGGCGACCGTCAGGTCGAGCGCGTAGGTGGTCGGCGACAGCGCCTGCACGGGCCCGAAGCGACCTCCGGCTGCCGAGCCGACGACGGCCACCGGCTGGCCGTTGCGCACCCAGCCGACGATCACCTGGCCACCGGGACCAACCGCGACCGACGGCGTCTGCGTCGCGTCGATCTCACCGAGCGCGACCGGGAAGCCGAACTGGCCCTTGGCGCCGCGCGTTGCGACCCGGACGCTGCATGCCCCGGAGCTTGTGCAGGTCTCCCAGGCGACGGCCTGCGCGCCGGCCGCGTTGGCGGCAAAACTGATCCCGCTCGCCTGACCGTCGACCGCCGACAGAGACCGCGCCGACGGGTGTGAGCCGAGGTCCGCGACGCGGATCTGGGAGTGGTAGTTGCCCCTTGCGTCGTACCAGCTCTCAGCCCAGGCCGCGGTCGCACTCGACCCCCGCCGCGCGACATCGAGTTCGTCGATGCGATGACCGTCCGGTACGCTCCGCAGCACCCGCGTCGCGCTCGGACCCCCGGCTTTCGAGACCTCCACATACGAGATGCTGCGCGGGTTCGCAGACCCCGGCGGCCCGCTCGCAGCGGTCCAGGCGACGACCGAGTTCTCGCCGCCGAGCCAGGTCGCCGACAGCGACTGCGGCGCTTGACCGGGCCGCGTCAAACGGCGCTTGCCGATGAAGCGGCCGGACTGGTTGGACTCGAGCGTCCAGACGCCCTGCGCGGTTGCGATCGCCGCGAGCATCCGCGCGTCGCCGAGTACGACCAGCTGCCCGAGTGTCGGTCCCGTCAGCCCGCCGACCAGCGTCTGGGGCCGCTGCAGCGTGCCGCCGCCGGTGAACCTGACCGCCTGCGAGCTGCTGCAGCAGTCGAACCCGCTCGTAGTCGAACCCGTCATCAGCTCGAGCCCCGAGCCGTCGTAGGCGAGCGCCAGGATCTGGCTGGCATTCGGGATCGCCCAGGTCGGGCTGGTCGCCCCGTCGGCCGCGCGGACCGCCAGATAGGCCTGCGAGCTTCCGGGCGTGTCGACGTTCTCAGTCGCGAAGGCGGCCGCCGCCGCGCCCGAGGGCGCGTACGCCAGCTGCGTCGGCAGATAGTCGAGCGACCCGGGCTTGACGAGCGTGAATGGCGCGCTCCAGCCAGCCTGCGCTGTCGGCGCTGCGACCGCCAGCAGCCCGAGCGCCACGGCCGCTAGAGCCGCGGGTCGCGCCAGACGCGCCCGTCGCGATGCTTGACCCAGATACCGGCGAGCACGCCGGCCAGCAGCCCGACGATGATCCCGATCGCGATGATCGTCCCGCTGGCGCCGTCGGGGCGGGTGTAGCCGACTACCACGACCGGGATCGCGACCGCGAAGAACACGCCCAGTGCGGTCGCGACCGGGTCGAAGCGCTGGGAGGAGGGCGTCGAGGGTCCACGCCTGGTTGGCTCGGTTCGGCGCCATCTGTCCTCGTCGCTCAAAGGTCGAGCGAGATCGCCGCCCACTTGCGACCGGTCGGGCTGAGTATGAACAGCGTCAGGGGCCGGTTGGAGTAAGCCGTGTCGTTGAGCTTGAACAGCAGCACCTGGCCCTGCGTCGGGCCGTAGTAGGCCGCCGTGTCAGGTGCGGGCTGGGTCCCGAGCGGCGCCAGCAGCGTCGATCTCCACGCGTACTGGTTGACGCCCGTGTCGAGCTTGATCGGGTAGTAGTGGTTGCCCTGCGTATCGACGATCTCGAACTTGTCGGTGGTCGTCGCGACGTGGTGGGTCTGGTTGATCGCCCACAAAAAGACGCCGTACCAGAACTGCGTCGCGCCGGGATTGACCGTGCCCGGCGGCAGCCCTGCCAGGTACTGCGCATCCTCGTCGCTGTAGGGGTTGAGCTCGCGCGAGATCTGCAGCTGATAGGTGATCGGCCCCGCGTCGACGTAGTCGCCGTTGTTGTTCGCGTCGGCGACGTGCGGATGTGCCTGCTTGTGGCCGCAGGCACTGATCCCGAGCGCAAGCGTGGCGGCGCAGACAAGGGTCCACAGGCGGCGGGCTCTCACGGCTGGGGAAGTCTAATCTCAGCGCGCTTCGACCGTCGCACGCGCCCGCATGAGCCCGGAGTCAGTCCGCTTCGACCGTCGCACGCGCTCCGCGGCCCTTGTCGTCCTCGAGGATCGAGCGCAGGCGCCGCATCGCCTTGTTCGCCTGGCGCCGGCTCCAGGAGCGTCCGCCGAACGTGTCCATCAGCCGGTCCGACAGCTGCGCGGGCACCGTCTCGAGCGTGTACTCGACCTTCGTCGTGCCGCTGGGGCCGGGCGACAGCGTGTAGGTCCCGACCATCCGGATCCGGTTGTACTTGCCGCCCCTCCCGCGCTCGACGATCCGGAACGGCGGCTGCAACTCGGCGAACGTCATGTCGGCCCAGGCGAAGCGATTGAGCGGCGCCTTGATCCGGAACCGGGCGCCGGCGCCGGTGCCGTAGGTGTCGACCCTGGTCAGGTGCCAGTCGACGAGGTAATGGTCCGAGAACTCGGGGTGGTTGGCGATGTCAGCCAGGTACTCGAACACCAGTTCGCGCGGCTTGGCGATCGTGGTCGTGACGGTAAACGGCTCCACGGCCGTGAGTTTATGTGTCCGGTCAGGCGGCGGTGCGCTGGTCGGTGATGCGCATCGTGTGGCCGAATTCCGGCCCGTGGACGGTGCGCGTACCGATCGGGCGGTCGCGTTGTCGGACGCGGCACAGCTCGCACGCGATCATGCCGGACTCAAAGACGTAGACCCGCTCGCCGACCAGCGGCGTCCGGTTGCAGCATGTGCAGCGCTCGGAGCCCGCCAGTCGCTCGTCGAGGCCCTTCCGCAGCAGCGCGAGCTCAAGATCGAGGGTGTCGCGCAGCGTGGCCATCACCTGGGCTAGGTTCGTCTCACCGGCCGCTGTTCCTGCTGCGATTCCGGTCCTGCAAAAAGCTCCCTATTTAGGGGCTTTACGGCGGAAAATGCGCTTGGATATTCGTCGACAATTGTTTACCTTCGCTTTGACGAGATCACTATCATCGTGTTTCGTCCCCGGTCTGAGCGGCTCGCCTGAGACCCGCATGTGGATGCCGCCAGACCCTTAGCGAGGAGACAGGCCGATGAAAGCTTGGATGTCGGGCAACGTCGCTGGGACCGGTACGTTCCGATGCACCGAATGCGATTTCCCGGTTTCGCTCGACGCGGCCGATGAGCTTCCGTCGTGCCCGAACTGCGGTGGGACCGAATTCGTCAGGGCATCGCTGTTCACGACCTCACAGCAGGCCGTGATCGAGCTAGCCCCCGATGTCGAGGATCGCAGCTGGCTCGCCGAGCTTCGCACGGGCCTCGACGAACCCGGCCAGTACGTCGCCTACCGCTCCGGCGAGGACGTCGTCGCCTACGCGCTCGAGCGCGAATGGACCCGGATCGGTCGCAGTCTGGCGGCCGACATCCGCTTCGACGACCCGACCGTATCTCGCCGGCACGCGCTGGTAGTCCGCCAGCCGGACGGGCTGCGGGTGCTAGATGACCGCAGCCTGAACGGCGTGTTCGTCAACGGCGAGCGCGTCGAATGGAGCACGCTCGCGGACGGCGACGAGATCGTGATCGGCCGCCACCACCTGCATTTCATGGACGTCCCGGTGGTCTCCGGGATGCGTTTCGGCGAGCCATTCGAGTTCGGCTCCAAGCCGCTCGGCGGCTAGCGCCGTTCGCACGCTGGCGGCGGGTCGCGCCGGTCGGCGCTCGCTTATAGTCAGGCGCCGATGCCCATCACGATCAGTGTCCTGTCGCAGAAGGGCGGCACCGGCAAGACGACCGCAGTACGGACCTTGACCGACGTCTTTCGCCGCGCCGGCCTGTCGGTCCTGGCTGTCGATCTCGACCCGCAGGGAAACCTGTCTGACTACCTCGACGTCGACCCCGACGCGTCGCCGACGATCGGCGACGTGCTCGCCGGGCGCGCGACGGCGGCTGAGTCGATCCACGACGGGATCATCCCCGCCAACCTCGGGCTGGCGGAGGCCGAGCTCGCGCTCGGCGGCAAGATGGGCCGCGAGCTGACGCTCAAGCGGGCGCTGCGTGACGCAGCCGGCGGCTACGACGCGGTGCTGATCGACTGCCCGCCGGCGCTCGGGTTGCTGACCGTCAATGCGCTGGTCGCGTCCGACCACGCGCTGCTGTCGGCCGAGGCGCAGTACTTCGCGCTCCAGGGCGTCGAGCAGGCACTCGAGGTGATCGACCTGGCGCGGGACAGCCTCAACCCGGACCTCCAGTGGCTCGGTGTCGTGCTCAATATCGCCGACATGAGGACCAGGCACTCGCGCGAAGCGTTCGATTCGCTGCGCGAGCACTTCGGCGAAAAGCTGCTGGACACCACGATCCGCGCCTCGATCGCCTATGCGGAGTCGGCTGAGCGGGCGATGTCGATCCTCGACTACCGCCCCGACCTCGGCGCCGACTACCTCGCGGTCGCCGACGAGCTGCTCAAGCGCCTCGGGCTCGACGCGGCTCGCCAGCGATTGCAGCCGATGCTCCGGAGCTCGGGCGCAGCGGCCAGCGCGAACGTCTGATCAGACGCTCCGCTGATAGGACCTGAACGCCCGCGTCGCGAACGCCAGACTGCACAGCAGCAGCAGCCCCAGAAAGGCGGTGCGTGATGCGACCAACCCCCAATCGGGATGCACCCCGGTCGCCCCGCGGCCGGCGATCACGGCCCAGTTGGTCGGGTTGAAGTCCGACAGGTCGCGGATCCAGTGCGGCATCAGCCGCGCCTCGAGAAACGTCGTCGACAGGAACGTGAGCGGCAGCACGATGAACTGCACCGCCCCGATCAGCGCCTCCTCCTGGCGCATGATAAGCGCAAACCCATTCGACAGGCCGCCGAACGTCGCGCCCAACAGCGCCGCGACGACGAACAGGACCGCGACTCCGGCGATGCCGCCCGGGAACGTCGCCCCGGCCGCGAGCGCGATCGCAACGATGATCAGCGACTGGATCACGACCACAACGGCCTCCTTGAGCAGCCGCCCGGCGATCAGCGCCTCGCGGCGGACCGGCGAGACGAGGAACCGCGCCGTGACGCCGCGGTTGAGATCCTCGATCAGCGCCATCCCGCTCCAGGCGGCGTTGAACATCGCTGTCATCACGACGACGCCGGGAGCGAGGAACGCTATGTAGGAGTGGCCGACGAACCCCGGGATCTCGATCACGCGCTTGAACAGCGCGCCGAACAGGAGCAGCCAGATGACCGGCTGCACTAGCGTCACGCCGACGAACCAGGGCTGGCGCCAGAGCTCGCGCAGGTGGCGCGCGGTCATGTACAGGGTCTGCCGTGTGAGCGTCATGACTGGACCTCCGCCTGGGCCTCGGCCGCCGCGAACGTGCGGCCCGTGTATCTGAGGTAGACGTCTTCGAGCGACGGTCGCGAGACCCGCACCGACGCGACCTCGACCCCGTGCGCTTCGAGTGCTTGCAGCAGGCCCGGCACCGCCCGGCCGCCGTCGTCGGCGCGAGCCCGCAACTGGCGGCCATCGAGGGCCACGTCGCGGATCCCGGACATGTCCTTCACGGCCGCGCTGGCGGCGCCGTTGTGCTCGCCGGCCAGCTCAACCTCGACCGCGTCGCCGCGCAGCTCGCTCTTGAGCTCCTCTGGGGTGCCCCGGGCGACGACCGCGCCGCGATCGACGATCGCCAGATGGGACGCGAGCTGGTCTGCCTCCTCGAGGTAGTGGGTGGTCAGCAGGACGGTCTTGCCGTGCTCACGGGCGAGCGTCGAGATCTCGTCCCACATCGCGGCGCGGACCTCGGGATCGAGCCCGGTCGTCGGCTCGTCGAGAAACAGCACCGCTGGGTCGTGGACCAGCGCCATTGCGATGTCGAGCCGGCGCTGCATCCCGCCCGAGTAGCCGCGCGCGATCCGGTCGGCCGCATCCGCGAGCCCGAACCGCTCCAGCAGCTTCGACACCCGCCGCTCGAGCACCCGCCCGCGCATCCCGTAGATCTGACCCTGGAGACGTAGGTTCTCGCGCCCGGTCGCCTGGATGTCGACCCCCGATGCCTGCGCCACGACGCCTGCCGAGCGCCGGACGAGATCCGGCTGCGCGACGACGTCGATCCCGGCGACCGTCGCCCGCCCCTGATCGGGCTCTGACAGCGTGGTCAGGATCTTGACGACCGTCGACTTGCCCGCCCCGTTGGGACCGAGCAACCCGAACACCGTTCCCGGTGCGACCGCGAACGACACGCCGCGCAGCGCCTTGACGTCCTTGGGATATGTCTTGACGAGGTCTTCCGCCTCGATTGCCGCTTCCATTTCAGTCTCACCTCGCGGTTATAATTTGCTCTACGGTTGATTATCTTAGATATTGAGATAATCATTTGTCAAGAAGATGACCACCCATATCTCCCCCACCCGTGAGCGGCTGCTGCGCGAGCTCGGCGACGCGGTCCGCGCCAACCAGCGCGCCACCGACCTGGTCGACGAAGCCGCTGCCGAGCTGATGGGGATCAACCGGACCGACGCCAAGTTCCTCGACCTGCTCGATCAGCACGGCCAGATGAGCGCGGGCGACCTCGCCCGCGAGTGCCGGCTGACGACCGGCGCGGTGACCGCCGCGATCGACCGGCTCGAGCGCGCCGGCTACGCGCAGCGGGTGCCCGACCCCGCCGACCGCCGGCGCGTGCTCGTGCAGCCCACTGAGCGCGCCAGGCGCCTGGGCTGGGAGATGTTCAGCCCGATGGCCGACTCGGCCACGAAGCTGCTCGATCGCTACAGCGACGACGAGATCGAGCTGCTGATCAGGTTTCACAACCTTGGGCGTGAGCTCCAGGAACAGCAGGCAGCGATGATCCGCGAGCGGATCGGGCGCGATTAGAGCTCGCGGACGTCGGCGCCCTGGGACTCGAACGGCGCCCGCAGCACGTCTGCCCAGCCCTCGGCCTCTCGCTGCAGGGCCCTGACCAGCCCCGCGGTCTGCTCGTAGTGACACCAGCAGATGACGGCCGGTCCGGCGCCGGAGATCGTCGCGCCGAGCGCGCCCAGCTCGG
>JBKQJQ010000480.1:0-11872 GCA_052147875.1 Solirubrobacteraceae bacterium
CATGGCCATGCTGTCCTGATGGACAGTGAAGATGGGATAGAGATCGAATGCCGCTCCTGTCCGCACGTCGATCATCCAGGGCCATCCGCCGTCGGGTCCCTGTGTCGTCAGCACCCGCCGCACGCCATTGGTGAATAGCTCCCGCGCTGCATCGGAGTCGAACGCCTCGCCATACGCATGAATCGCCCGCAGGAAGTAGACGATGCTCCCAAAGGAGACGGTGTGCGCGCGGTACCGGGCGACGCTGTGACGGGGCAGGCCCGAGCCCGCGTATACAAAGTGAGTCCGGATCAGGTCGAACAACCGCTCCGCAAGCCCAGCCGCCCGGCCGTTGTGCGACCACGAAGAGGTCCCCCAGAGCATCCATGCGAGGTCCTGCATGTTCAGCCTGGTCGCCCCGTCACCCGACAGGACGCGTTCAATCCGGTCGAGGCAGCGGCCCGCAGCGGGGTGCGGCGGATCAGTCGCCGCCAGCAGAACCAGCAGCAGCCCCTGATCGGCGCTGCTCTTCAACGCGTGCTCATGCTGGGCGAGAAACCGGCTCACTCCCTCCGCGACGTCGCCGAGCCAGTCGATCGAACCGGCGTGGCGCTCGGCCTCGGCCAGCCCTAGGTAGGTGTTGATTGTGTACCGGAGCGACACCGGCATGCGGAAGTCGTTGACGACCGTACCGCGCTCGTCGACGGTAGAGGAGAACGAGAACAGTGCCCTGTCTCGGTCGTATGCGAGAGCCAAGTAATCGAGGGCCGTGTTGCAGTAGTCGTTCACGGTTCGGCCTCGACGAGCTGTGAGCGTTGGCCGCCCGCAGCGGGCTTCGTCACAATCGCGCTCCGCTCGCAGTCCGGGCGATCAATTCCGGGGATCGAAGATCGGGCGTCTCCGCGTCGATCAGGTCCGCAACCAACACGTCGGCGACGCGCGTGGCGGCGCGGCCATCCCATCCCGCTGGAGCGTGCAGGTTCGTCGCCGTTCGCGCCAGGAGCTCGGGAATCTCGCCGATTCGATCCGGGCGCAGCCCCAGCAGCCGGTTCGTGCCGTGGGTCAAGGTGATCGGGCGCTCGGTGTTCTCGCGCAACGTAAAGCATGGCACCCGGAGGAAAGTCGTCTCCTCCTGCACGCCCCCGGAGTCCGTCAACACGCCGGCGGCAAACGACTCGAGGGCCAGAAAATCAATGTACCCGACGGGATCGACGAGCTTAAGCCCGCTGATCTGGGCCGATGTGCTGGCGAGACGGGCGCGCGTGCGTGGGTGTACCGGGAACACAACTGGGCGGCTACGGGCAATCGCGGACAGCTCCCGGATTACGGGCGCCAGGAGAGGGCCATCGACGAGCGCCGGCCTGTGCAGGGTGATCAGGAGATAGTCACGGCGCTCGATTCCGAGTTCGGCGTGAATACCGGACCGGCTGATCCTCGGTTGGAGAGCGACCAGCGTGTCGATCATCGTGTTGCCAACGAATCGAACGCGGTCGCTTTCGATTCCTTCCCGGTTCAGGTGGCTCTCCGCCTCGGGGCTGTGGGTGAAGCACCACCGCGCCAGCTGGTCCACCAGTACGCGATTGATCTCTTCCGGCATCGTTCGGTCGAAGCTCCGGAGCCCCGCCTCCAGGTGGGCGATCGGGATCTCGAGCTTGGCGGCCGCAAGAGCTGCGGCAAGCGTGGAATTGACGTCACCCGGCACGACGATCGCTCGCGGGCGGAGTTCTTCGAGCACCGGCTCCAACCGCTCCAACGCTCGCGCCGTCTGGACTCCATGTGAGCCCGACCCAACCCCGAGGTGGTGGTCAGGATTCGGCAGGCCGAGCTCTTCGAAGAAGTTGCCCGACATTTCGGCGTCGTAGTGCTGGCCAGTGTGGATGATGATGTGGTCGAGCTGGGGAGCGCGAGCGCGCATCTCCTTTACGACTGGAGCCATCTTGACGAAGTTCGGCCGTGCGCCGACGACATAGGCGATGCTGGGCGTCAGATCTGATCTCATGGTTCAGGGCACGTTACGTTGGAGCCGCGACACGGGGAACGCCCGATCGGACAGGACTGGGGCGACCCAACTAGCCATACCGGTAGGCAGCTGAGCTGATCACGCCGCGCCTGCGCCCCGTGGCGGCGCGGACGGGCGACAGGGCCTCGGCGTTGCGCTCTCGGCTGCCTGCCCGTTCGACTAGGGGTCCGCCAAGAAACCTGACCAAACGCCGATTGCCGATCGCTGGGCCCAACCTACGATGCACTGACATGAACCCCCGCACACCGAAAAGAAATACAGCGCGGCAGCGAACCGGTAGCGCGAACAGGAGCAATGGGCGCGCCCCGCAGCAAGCCGACAAAGCGGCCGAAGGATCCAGGCCCGGTCACGCGGCGGCGCCAGCTCTCAATGCTGGTTCTGTGCCTTCCGCCGCGCCTCCCGCATTTGAGCCGGCAGGGCTGAGTGTCGCGGACTCTCCCGTTCGGCCGATAGTGATCACGGCGCCCTCTTCGGCACCGCATTCAAGCGATGGCTCGACGATGGATCTCCGTCTCTATGGGCGCGTCATGTGGCGTTTCAAGTGGGTTATGGCGCTCGGCCTGATCATCGGAACCGTAGGTGCCTACATGCTCTACAAGGGCGGCGGGACCTACTCCAGCAAGGCTCAGGTCTTCATCACGCAGTCGGGCTTCACGTGGGGCTCGCACGGCACTACCGCATCGCCGACCGGCGCCGGCGGATCGCCGACCGGCGCCTCCTCATCGGCGACCGGCGCCGGCAGCTCGTCGTCCGCAACGGGGAGTTCAAGCGGCCTGTCGCCTTATGTTCCGGGGGTGGATCCACAACGACTCTCGTCGCTCGCATCGCTATATGCGCAGCTGGCAGGCGGCTCCGCGCTGCGAAACATGCTGCCCGCCGCATATCGTCAGATGCTGAACCCCGCGTCGGGCTCGCCTACGGCCACACTTTCGGCGAACCAGGTCGCAGCGGCGGAATACGCCAACCCGGCCGTCCTGCCGGTGATCACGTTCTGGGCGTCCGGCCCGTCACCGCGCGTGGCCACCGGTCTCGCTGCGGCCGCCACATCCGCGTTCGAGCGCCTCCTGACCCAGCAGCAAGTTGCTGTCGCCCCTCAGTCGCGTGTAGTCGGTCAGATCGTCCAAACGGCAACCCCGGGGACACTCTCCAGCCACGCGAGCAAGTCGCTTCCGATCATGGTCTTTCTGGTCGGACTCCTCGGCGCCTTCGGCGTGTCGCTGGCGCTGGAGAACACGCTCCCGCGGAGGGCAAGGCACGAGCGCAAGCGGCGGCTGGCATTTCGCAGGCGCAGGCCGGTGCCCGATGTGAAGATGCCGACTGGTGGCGTTTCAACGTCGGACAGGCCCGCGAGAGCCTAGGCCTCGCTGAGCCGAGCCTCTGAGCGGACCATCCAGTGACGACCGCGGTCGCAACGCAAACGTTCGCCCGTTGCAGTCTCCGGCACAAGACCCGGAGGGTGGCACGCAGATCACATGCCGTCGTGCGATGGCGTTCTCTGCTCGTGCTGATTATCGGCGTCGCCTTCCTGATTCCGATCAAGCGGTACACCCTTCCAGCGTCGCTGCCCTTTAGTCTCGATCCATACCGCCTCGCCATCGGTCTCGTGGCGCTGGGATGGGGCACGTCGCTGATCATCGATCGACGGCTGCGCATCCATAAGACGGGGCTGGGCGGCCCGCTCATAGCGTTGCTTCTGACTGCCGTCCTCTCGATCATTCTGAATGCTCCGACGCTTGCGACCTCCAACCTTGTCAGCGTGTCGGTGAAATCACTGACCTTCCTGATCAGCTTCTTCATCCTCTTCATCTTTGCTGTAAATGTCATGCGAACCAGGGAGGACATTGATCGCATCGTTCGCGTCATCGTGCTGGTTGGCGCGGCGATCGCGCTCGAGGTTGTAATCGAGTACCGCACTCACACCAATCTCTTCAATTCCGAGGGACGTCTGTTCCCTTTCCTCCACCAGGTGCCACTGACTCTCCTCGGTCTCGATCCAACCGAGCTCGCGCGCGAGGGAACCGTTCGAGCATACGGCTCAGCCGAGGATCCGATCGAGTGTTCGGCTTTCCTCGCGCTGCTCGTCCCGCTCAGCCTGTACCTCTATAGCGCAACCCGTCAGCGTCGCTGGCTCGTCGTTACCCTCGTCCTGGTCCTCGGTGTGCTCGGAACGCTGTCTCGAACCGGGATCCTGATGCTCGTCGTGATCGGGATCGTCTATTTCCAGAAGCGGCGGAAGGCCACAGTGCGTGCACTGCCCGTGCTGCTGCCGGCCCTTCTGATCGCCCTGGCTGCCGCGCCGCACTCCCTCGGGGCCTTTTACAGCGAATTCTTCCCGAAAACCGGAATCATCGCGCAGCAGTCTCAGAAGGGGGCACCTGGCCAACAAGTTGGCCAGGGCGACAATCGCCTCGATCGGATCGGACCGGATCTGGCGATCTGGTCCAAAGCGCCCTTCTTTGGACAGGGTTACGGCAGTCGAGACTCGAACCCTGAAGACGCCGCCGCTGAACACGTCAAGCTCGCAGGGCAAACCGATGATCAGTGGCTAAAGTCGCTGCTCGAAACTGGGCTCTTAGGAGTGCTGGCGCTCGTGTGGTTGTTCTTCCGGTCAACCCGCCGGCTCAAACGCATTGCGCGCACGAGCGGCGGCAACGACGGATGGCTGGCGGTAGCTCTCGTCGCCTCGCTTGACGCATTCATGATCGGCATGTTCACATTCGACGCGCTTGGCTTCGTCGAAGTCACAATCGCGGTTTTCCTGGTCCTGGCGCTCGGCGCTGCGCTTGTGAGCGTCCACAACCGGATACCGGAGCCAAGCGTCACCTAGGGACGGGAATCTGACAATGAAAGCAGTACCCGTAGGACCGGTCGCGCCGAGACTACTGACGTACGCAGCCGTTACACCGGCGCGAGATGAGGAAGAGAACCTGGCCCGGCTGGGCGAGGCAATGGTCAACCAGACGATGACCCCCGTGCGCTGGGTCATCGTGGAGAACGGATCGAGCGACCGCACGCTGGAAGTGGCTCGTGGTCTCGAGGCACGACACTCGTTCATCCGAGTCATCAACACACCGCCGGCGTCGGGCTATGTGCGGACAGTCGCGGAGCGCGCGTTTCAAGCCGGCGTGGACGCTCTCGACGACCTTGGCGACCTCGTCGTGAAGTTGGACGCCGACGTCTCGGTAGATCCGGATTATTTCCAGCGACTGGCTGCCGCGTTCTCCACTCACCCCGACCTAGGCATCGCGAGCGGCGTCATGGTCGAGCAGTGTGGCGGAGTCTGGGAAGAGGTTCCGCTGTTTGATGATCATTGCTGGGGACCGACACGTACCTACCGCAGATCGTGCCTCGAAGTCGTTCTGCCGCTCGAGGATGGTCACAACTGGACCAACGTCGACGAGACGAAGGCGCACCTGGCCGGCTTCACGACTCGTGCTCTCCGCGATCTTCGATTCCGTCACCATCGTCCGGAGGGCGCAGGCGAGGGCTCGAGGTGGAAGAACTGGCGCACACAGGGGCTGGCGTCTCATCACATGCATTACCGGCTGTCCTACGTCCTGGCACGTCTGGTGGTTCGGTTCCGTACCGAGCCCCAGGCCTTGGCGCTTCTCGCGGGATACGCAGAAGGGTTCCTGCGACAAGCACCCCGTTATCACGACCCGTACGTGCTCGATGCACTTCGCGAGCGGCAGCGTATACGTAGATTGCCGGCCGCTGTTCGCGGCAGGCGCCGTCACGGGGAAGAGGGCCACCTCCGCTGACCGAACGGCCGCGGGCACCGGGGCGTGCAGGCGGCGCTTGCGCAAAAGTTCCGTCGTGTCTGAGCGCCTCGGATCACTTCCCAGCGCGGCCCCGCGGACGCCGAGACGATGCGCCGAACGGAGGTGGGTCGAGTCCGAGCAAGGCGCGCAGAGCAGCCCTTGCCGCGGCTCGGCGAGCGATGGCCTGTTCGTCTTGACCGGGGCTGCGCATCGCTCGACGAGCGTGGAACATCGCAAGCGCCGCAGTGCTCAACGAGCGACGGATCGGCCCCTGATGCTTGAGCAGGTATTGCCGGCGGGCGTATGCCTCCTGCGCCACGAGGCGTTCGTTGACTGAATTCTTCCCGAAGTAGTGGATGATCGTCATGTCGGTCACGTAACGCACCTCCCAGTTTCGATTGTGCAGCCGCATGCACAGATCGGGCTCCTCGCAGTAAAGGAAGTAGCGCTCGTCCATTAGCCCGCATTCCATCAGCGCCTCACGCCTTGCAAGCATGAAGGAACCCGACACCCAATCGCACGTTGTCTCGCGCTCGTAGGCCGCGAGATTCAGTTCACGCTCACCCATCCACTTCGCGCGGATGGGGAAGCGTTCGGCGCCAAGCGCCTCGAAGAACTGTCGGCTGACGCTCGGGAAGCGCCTGATAACAGGGAACAGGAAACCCTCGGGGTCGTGTTGCCGACATCCGAGCATCCCCACGCGAGGTCGTGATCGCATGATCTCAACAAGCTGTCCGAATGTGCCATCCCGGACCACCGTGTCCGGATTGAGAAACAGCACGAACGGCGCGCTGCAGGACTCGAACCCGCGGTTGTTCGCGTGGGCAAAGCCACGGTTCTCGCTGAGCATGACTCGTGCCCTGGGGAATTCTCGCTGTACAAGCTCAGCCGAGCCGTCGGTCGACCCGTTGTCGACTACCAGGACCTCGACTACGGCATGTCCGGCATGCTCATACACCGACGAGATGCATGGGACAAGCCACCGCGCGCTGTTGTACGACACGATGATCACGGTGAGATCGGCCTTGGCGAACGGCAGCGAGGGCTGAGCCAGCTCTGGTGCCCGAATTACCGGACCACCGTTCGACGTCTGAGCATTAGACGGACGCACGGAGTTCCTCACTCGAGGACGAAGTCGCTGGCGCGAGAGCCGTGGGCGCGACGACGGGGCGTGGCTCGTGGTTCGCCGCACGCCGACGCTCCAGCAGCTGCTTTAGCTCGCGTCTGACCTCCGGTGCCCGCCAGGAGCATATCGGCACGTAGACAGCCGCTCCGGCGCAAATTGTGGCCACTAGCCGAAGTAGTACCGGCACGCCCTCGCTGACGCAAAAGTCGCGCGTGAGCAGCGCCGCGACAGTCGAGGCAAGTGCAGCCCAGACGACGCCGGATAGTGCGTGCCAGCACGCTCGCAAGTCGATCCCGACGGACCGAGCGGTCAGGTGCATGTAGAACGGCTGCATGAAGAAGCTCACGCCCGCGAAGCATGCCGCCACGCCGATGATCCCCCAGTGCAGACCGACCACGAAGGCGACCAACGCGGCGGCGAAGGAGACACACGAGTAGCGGAAGAGCACCTGTGTGTTATCTCGCGCTTGGAGAACAGCACCGTTGAGGCCCTGGATGCCATAGAGGAGACCCACCGTCGCAAGGATCTGGATCACGGGTGTCGCGGGCTGCCAGCGGTGACCGAACACAACGTCGACGATGTCGGGAGCGATGACGATCAGGCCTAGCGTGGCGGGCACCGCGACGGCAGCCATGAGGCGAAGCACACGCAGCCACATCGACGCGAGACGCTTCAGATCGTTCTGCACCCGTGAGAACACCGGGTACAGAACGAGAATCAGAGGCGCCGAGATTCGTGACACCGGAACCAGAATGATCGTGTAGGCGAGCGAGTAGAAGCCCAACTGCATGGGTCCGAGAAAGCGGCCTATCAGCACGTTGTCGGTGTTCTGCGTGAGCTGGAACATCACAAGCGTCCCCGAGGCCCTGGCGCCAAACCCCCGCATCGATCGCAAGCTGTCGCGGGAGAACATGAACTTCGGCCTCCACGACGAGAATCGCCACAACAGGACGAGCGCCACGCCGGTCGCCGTGAGCTGCTGGATGACCAGCGCCCAGGGCCCGCCACCCATCAACGCGACGCCAATCGCCGCCACGGATCCGATGACGACTCCGGTCATCGAGCGGATCTCGAGTGACTTGAAATCCATCTGACGGACCAGTAGGGCCAGCTGCACTTGCCCAAGCGCGCAGAGCAGAAAGTCGAGGGACAGCACGGCAAACAGAGGCTGGACCTGCTGATTGTTATAGAAGTCGGCAACTAGCCAGGACACCGATACCATGACCAGGCAGACGGTCAGGCCGAGGCCGGCGGTGGTCCAGAAGATGGTTGACTTGTCCTCTTCGCTGATCTTCTCGCGCTGGATCAGGACTGAAGCAAACGCCGATCCGCCTAGCACCTGCTCGAGGCCGATCACAACGAGCACCATGCCGGCGACACCGTACTCGCGCGGCGTGAGCAGCCGTGCCAGCGCGACCGCGACGATGATCTTCGATGCCTCGAAGGTGCCCCGTGTGGCTGTCTGCCACGCCAGCCCGCGGAGTACGGGCGCCCGAAACTCGCCCTGGCGCTCGCCCTCCCGGGCGGAGTCTTCCGGGCGGGCGGAGTCTTCCGGGCGGGGGGAGTCTTCCGGGCCAGGCGCCACGCCCCCGCGCACGGATTCGCCGGTTTCCGTGGTCACGCCACAGTCAGACGATCGCCATGCTCATCGCGGCTTGCGTCGATCACGCAGTCCGCGAGGCATCTTTGCCCCAACTCGACCACTGGCTCCGGTCTTCCGGTCGTGCCAGCGCAAACCAGCCCCAGTCGACTGAACGCACACCATGGTCCGAGAAAAGATGAACTACGCGTGCGGCTTGGGCAACGGCCGATCGTGGGGGCTAGAGCCCTTGAGCTAAACGATCGGCGGGGGCCGTCCGGGGCGCAGACAACGACGGACGGGATATCCGATTCCGAGCGTCAAGACAGCGTTCGGCACCAGAGACTTCGCAGTGATACCCGTGCCATGAGATCAAGCCCGTCAAAAGGAGACATCAAACAACGAGCAGTGATCCTGGGCTGGACGAACATGCTGGTCAAACGCCCGGGCCTACCTATCCCGACGGACTGAATTTGCCGAGGGCCACCCCGAACCATGGCATGCTTTGCGAGACCAGTCGATCGCCGATCGGTGCCTAAAGCCGAGCGGTGAGCGCTAGCGCGATCCCCTCCTTGTGATGAGCGCCCTGAAGCAGACGACACTGACCCCGCAGTCCCCGACCTCAGCGCGAGACCCGCGTATAACCGTGGCGCGCACTGTCGATGAGGTCGAGAGCCTACGTCCTCATTTCGAGCGGCAGCCATCACCTAATCTGGACTCCGATCTCGACTACTTCCTCACGGTCGTACGTCACCTGCCGTCGGTCGTTCGACCCCACGTCGTCTTGCTCGAGCTTTCGGATGGCCGCGAGATCCGAGTCGTCGCCAGGCTGTCGGAGCAGCGTTCGAGGCGTGGCCGTGGTCGTCCGGTGCGCACGCTTCACGTGTCGTTCGGCGGTGTCATCGGCGCCGAGACGGTTTCTGATTGCGCACTCGCGATGCGTGTGCTCGAGGCGACGCTGATCAGGGATGAGGCGGACGTCATTCTCTTGCCTCAGCTCGAGATAGGCAGCGACATGTATATCGCCGCCCGCGCCTTTCCGTGGTGGCGCGTTGACCACCTGCAGCGCCACACTCTCCATTGGAGCACGGAGCTGCCCGACTCGTATGACGCCTTTCTCAAGTCCATCTCCTCGAATTTGCGGTCCAACGCCCGTCGCTACGACAAGCGGGTGGTCAAGCAACTCGGGGACAGCCTTGTCATCCAGCGGTTCCAGGACCCTGAGCACGTCGACCAGCTCTGTGCAGACATCGAAGTGATCGCTTCACGGACGTATCAACGCGGTCTTGGGGTTGGCTATTCGGGCCGCCCGCTTGAGCTGGCGTTGATCAAGCTTGCGGCGAGTCGTGGGTCGTTACGCAATTGGGTTCTTTACATCGCCGGAGTTCCGGCCGCGTTCTGGCTCGGGTACTCGTACAGGGGTACATACTGGAGTATGGCGACCGGCTTCGATACAACGTACAGTGACCTGAGAATAGGTCAGTTCCTGCAGATGCGGGCGATAGCGGATCTATGCGCCGAGCCGGGGATGGTGGGGTTCGATTGGGGAGCCGGTGATGCTGAATACAAGCGTAGATTCGGCGACCACTGCGTGGCTAAGGCAGATGTCTTCGTTGCCGCATCCTCGCCTCACGCGGTCCGAATCAATGCGACGCGCACGGCGAAGCTGGCACTGGCCCGCGTCGCGCGAGAGTGTGTTTCGCGGACAAGCATCGGAGCGCGAGCAAAGCGGATGTGGCGAGCCAATGCAGAGCAGCGTGCCCGGCGACGCATCGAGCCTAGCTCGGAGCCACTCACCCGCCGTCGCTGAGACGAGCGCGGGCGCCTGCCAATCGTGAGAACAGCAAATCGCCGGCACTGATCCCTTGCAGTCAGGCGACCGAACATGAAGCAGCTGCCATTCTCATCGTTTTCGGTATGGCGTCGCGTCGTGGGAGCACGTAACAGAGCGTTCACGCTGGCTGTACGGAGTTCGTTCGCGAGCTGGGGAGAGGGGAGTTCGATCCGGCTCCCCATCCGCGTCAACGGGGAACAGTCGATCTCGGTCGGCCGACACGTGGTGATCGGCGAAGGCTCGTGGCTTCAGACCCTCGGCGACGGCGTCATCGACATTGGCGACCGGTGTAAATTTTCTGGCTACCTGGTAATCAGCGCCGCCCTATCGATCGTGCTCGAACGGGACGTTCTCGTGGCGCGTAATGTTCACATCCTTGACCACATCCATCGCTTCGATTGCAGCGACCTGCCAATCCACGGCCAATCGATAACAACGCCCCGCCCCGTCCGGCTGGGCGAGGGCTCGTGGATCGGGGCCAATGTCGTGATCCTCCCTGGCGTCACGGTTGGCCGCGGGTCCGTCATCGGTGCCAACAGCGTCGTCGACCGCGATGTACGTGACCGTGTCGTCGTCGTCGGGGCGCCGGCACGGGAGGTTCGTCAGATCGAGGCCGCAGATCGTCTCCGAACACGCTCCTAGCCGAAGGCATAGGAGGGGCACGAAGGACCCATCGTCGGTACTGCTCGGCGATTTCCGCACGATTTACACTCGAGTCGCTGATGTTGGATAACACGTGCAGGAGGATGCGATGATGCGGGCGCAGGAAGTTGCGGTCACCACCCCGACAGCCGCGGTCCTCCGCGTCCGGCGCGGCATTAGTCGATACGGAGTACGGGGCTTGGCCACGGAAGCGACGCTGAGACCGCTGCGACCCATGCTCGCACCGGTAGCTGCTCGCCGCCTCCGTAAGGGCGCAAGCGACGCGTTCACGGTCGACGAGCTGCTGGAGCTGGTGTTTTCCTTCGACGCCTTCGGGATCACAGTGCGGCCGGGGCAAGTGCGCTGGGAGTTCGGCCAGCTCCTCGAGCGTGTGCAGGAATTGCGTCCGCAACGTGTTCTCGAGATCGGCACCGCCAACGGCGGTAGCCTGTTGCCAATCACCCGACTGTCGGCCCCGGACGCCCACGTGATCAGCGTTGACCTACACCGAGGTGAGTTCGGGGGCGGCTATCCAGCCTGGAGAATTCCACTCTACAAGTCGTTTCCCCGCACAACGCAGCGGCTCGACCTCTTGCGCGGGGATTCTCACGATCCCCGAACCTTCAATCGCGTTCGGTCGCTACTCCGAGGGCAGCCGCTTGACCTCCTCTTCATCGACGGCGATCACACCTTTGAAGGCGTGCGTCAGGACTTCGAGATGTACGGTCCGCTCGTTCGGCCGGGGGGTTTGACCGCGTTCCACGACATCAACCCTCCGAACGAGACCGCCCCGCGCGATGACGTGCGCTACATGGTGGGAGATGTCCCTCGTTACTGGCGTGAGATCAGCCCGAATTGGGACAGCCAGGAGTTCGTCGCGCCGTCGCCGCGCGGTTGCTTCGGCATAGGCCTGATCCGCGTCTGAGGACTT
>JBKQJQ010000481.1:0-6822 GCA_052147875.1 Solirubrobacteraceae bacterium
CCACACCAGAGCAACGCTTACGGCGCGTCGTTATTTGCGGAGCGAAGCGTGAGGATCCCAAAGTGCCGTTCATGACGACGGCGCCACGGAAGCCGCTCGGGCGATAACGCGACGTTGAGCCCTTCGCCTACCTTCAGGCCGCGGCGCTCTAGCAGCGGCACGAGCTCCTTGCGCGTCGTGCCCGGATAGGTGGTCGACTCGAGAATCACCAGCTGGCCGCGCTGGACGACGTGCGACAGGCCAGCCGCACCGAGCAACGGCTCGAGATCTGGCTCGCGGTTCGGCGTCAGGGGCGTCGGGACGCAGATGAGCACCGCATCGGTCCGCGCCAGCGGCGCGAAATGCGACCACGGCTCGATCGAGCCTCGCGACGGTTGTTTGTTGACCGCGTCGGTCTGCTACGACGCGATGGCCAGTACTTGGCGGGCTTGTTCCACGGCGGCTTCGCCCGCCGCGGCGATCCCGTTCACGTGCGCGTAATGGCAGGCCTCGGTGCGGTTCGCGACGCCAAGCTTCCGGTAGATGTTGGAGACGTGGAACTTGACGGTCTGCTGGGTGATCCACAGCTGGCGCGCGATCACGCCATTCGCAGAGCCCGACGCCACCAGGCGCAGGACCTCCAGCTCGCGGTCGGTGAGCGACGAGTGGTTGTCGGCGATGGCAACTCGGGGTGCGCCGACCGAGCGAAGGAGGCCCGGGGAGTGGACGATGTGGCCGCTGACGGCCGCTCGAACCACCGTGGCCAGGGCGGTCGGGTGAACCGACTTGGACACGGCGCCGTTGGCGCCGGCCTCGAAGGCGCGCTGCAGCCATTCGCCCTCCAGCGCCAGCGTCAGGACGATCACGTGGATCTCTTCGTCGCGGTCCTTGAGAGCGCGGATGAGCGCGATCGTGAGCTCGGAACCGTCCGCCTGATCGATCAGCACCACGTCGGGGCTCGCATCGGCGATTCGCGCGGCGGTGGCCTCGCGCGGATCGACATATCCGAGCAACTCGAGCGCGCCGCTCGCGCGGACGCCCGAGCGGATCGCGGCCACGATCAGTGGGTTGTCGGCTACGACCACGATTCGTTTCATGAGCGCTCAACCCCCCGCGCATTGCCGCCCGCGTGAACAGCTGGATTCATTGCTCGCCTTCCAATTGTTGACCCAGAGCCGTTCTCGCCGCTCGGCCGGGCGGCCGACGGCGAAGTAGATGGATCTTTCGTCTATTGCCGTACTAACGGCTCAAGTCCGGCCGGACTCGCGGCGCGCTCGCAATTTATGCGGAGCACGGTCAGGATCGATGGGTCGCAGGAGCGCGGCGATAAGTCGCCGCGAGCGGGGAGCGTCCGAGTTCGAACGGACTGCGTGCCGGCCATCCGGTGCGATCAAGCCCACTCGGAGGGATGCCGATATACCGCAGTAGACTCGCAACCCAGGGGTACCCAAGCCTGACCAGTCGCCCGGACTGCCGCCGGCCGGACCTCGTTAAAGCGAGAATGAGTCGGAAGCGAGATCCGTTGTTGACCAGACCACTTTCCGGAAGCGCCATTAAACGACTGCTGGTCGTAGCCGAGAGCTCGCTGATCGTCGAAGCGATCTCGATCGGCCTGCGCAAGAGTGGGGAGTTCAATCTGCTTGGACAGGTGGACGGCAGCGGTCATTCGCTTCGGGAGATCCTCGATGCCGAGCCGGATATCGTCCTGATCGATGAGCTTGAGCGCCGAGAGCAGATGCTCGAGCTAATTCGGGCGCTGAAAGCAGCCGCCGAGGGGATGACGATAATCGTGCTCACGCTCGGCAGCGAGGAGGCGTGGGTGGACGAGATCTTTGCCGCCGGGGCCAGCAGCGCGCTGTCGAAGGCGACGCAGCCGGACGTCCTGCCGACGCTCATCCGCGAGACGATCAACGGTCACGTCCTCCATCTCCACAAGCCGCTGGGCGCGGCTTCCGCAGCCAGCGCGCGGCCGCTGGCGCAGGGTGGAGTGCTGTCGCGGCGCGAGCTCGAGGTGCTGCAGCTTGTCGCGGCGGGAGCGTCGAACAGCGAGATCGCCCGCAGGCTCTGGATTACCGAGCAGACCGTCAAGTTCCATCTCTCCAACATCTACCGGAAGCTCGACGTGGGCAACCGGACCGAGGCGAGCAGCTACGCGCACCTCAACGGACTGATCGGCAGCGACCCGCCGGGCGGCCCGTAGGCGCGCTCTCTGAACGCCCGGGGGGGCCCACCGCTCCGCGTGGCTGGAGCCGGTCGCGCTGCGTGGGCTGTCCGCCGATAAGCTGCCGACGCACGTGTCCCGGATTGACGACCACGAGCGGCATGAGTGAGTACAAGTACAGCGAGCCGAGCGTTCTATCTCTGAGTCGGGAGGGCAGGATCGTAATGCGGTGTATCGTCGCCGTCGTCGTACTGTGCGTGTCGCTGGCGGTAGCGGTTCGGGATTCGGCAGCGACACTTTCGCGGACGGCGCGCACACACTCGCACACATGCGCTGTGGGCACCGCCGGCAGTGACGGCTCTGCGGATGCCGGCGTCCTCCTCGGCGCGAGGACGGTTGAGCCTGTCGTGGGTGCGGACCGCGCCGGCGTGGCGCAGGCGTTTCCATTCAGAAGTCGTTTCACCGGAAAGGCCACATCAATCCACGTATACATCGGTTCTCGAAATAGAGCGAAGGGGCTGACGGTTGCCCTCTACTCGGACACAAAGTGCCGGCCTGGCTCGCGGCTGATGACTGGGTCGCTCCGGCGGCTCAGGGCAGGGCGGTGGAACGCAGTCGCGGTGCGCAACGAGAAGGTCGAGGCGGGCCGGATTTACTGGCTTGCAGTGCTCGGTCGCGGCGGGGCGCTCCGATTTCGCGATCGCAGGGCAAAGAAGTGCACGAGCGTGACGTCACGCCAGAGGCGCCTGAAGGCGTTGCCGTTGGCTTGGACCCCAGGGCATCGGCGGCACGCCTGCGTGATCTCGGCGTATGTCGCGAGGACCGTGCGCCGCAACCGCCGGGCGCCCTCGAATGTCTTGCCGCCGACGATCAGCGGGAATGTTTCCGTTGGGAGCACGCTTAGGACAACGAACGGGGTGTGGTCGAACGCGCCGACGCGCTACCGGTATCAATGGTCCGACTGCAATCAAGCGGGCGGGAACTGCACGGCGATACGCGGCGCGACACTCGGAAGCTACGTGCTGGCCTCGGGCGACGTCGGCGATACCGTGATTGTGACGGTGACCGCTGCGAACGCGGCCGGCTCAACCAGCGCAACCTCGTCGAACACGCGAACCGTTTTCACCGACAGCTACCGCACTTTCTACATCAACTACAGCGCCGGTAACGATCACAACAGCGGAACGTCAGAGTCATCTCCGTGGAGGCTTGCACCCGGGATGGTTGGTTTCGCTGGCCTCTATTCGCCTCAGCCGGGTGATCATTTTATGTTCGACGGGGGGGTGACGTGGCCGAATGCTGTATTTCCGCTGGCGGTGGTAGCCGGTGGGTTGTCTGGGAACAACGACTACTACGGGGTGAATCCGACCTGGTATGTGGGGTCAAGTT
Organism: Solirubrobacteraceae bacterium; assembly: GCA_052147875.1. Classification (GTDB taxonomy): domain Bacteria; phylum Actinomycetota; class Thermoleophilia; order Solirubrobacterales; family Solirubrobacteraceae; genus Palsa-465. Next base: position 3,530 of record JBKQJQ010000481.1, read on the forward strand.
TCTCGCGCCCGGTATTCAACGCTAGTTCGCAGAACATAACGGGTGCTGATCGTAATTCGACCGGGCTGCAGGATGTCTTCATGGATCTTCGGGGGCACGACTACATCACGATCGATGACATCGCGTTTGAGAACTTCATGGCCTCGTCGTTGACGAGCGGGTTTGGGAGTTGTGCAGTGATCGAGATGGCTGGTGATCAGAACATCACAATCAATCGAATCTCGATTCCTAACATGGCGACCGATGCGTCGGGGTCGAGTTGCTACGGGGTGGAAGCTGCGACCGGCTCCCCGTACGCCGGGAAGTCGATCGTGGAAAACAGTTACATCTCCGGCGCCCTCAACAGCTATGCCGCAGGCATCCTGTGCGTGGGGAATGTGGAGAACAACACCGTGGACAGAATGATCGGCGAGGTGTACCTCTGCGGGCACGGCACGATCAGCGGGAATCTCCTAGAGAACTGCGGCGCTCCGTTCCCAGCAGGCTCTCAAGATGTTCATGCCGACGCAATCCAGTCAGACAGCGCGGACGGCGCCTACTATATCCACGACAACGTGGTCAGCGACACCGGTGCTGACCAGGCGGCCGGTAACGAGTGCGAATCGATGTTCGTCGGAAACTCCGGCGAGACTGACTATGTCTACAACAACGTGCTCTACAACCTCGGCGGCAACGGGATAGACGTCGAGGAAGGCCAGCAGCCTTCGTCGTCGTTCATTTGGAACAACACCATCGTGGGCGGATTCAACGGTTCAACGTGGTGCGTCAAGAACGGTCACCCGGGCACGGACCCAATGCTGGCGATTGAGAACAACTTGTGCATCACGACTACGACGGCGCTTGGCCCGGACTTGACGGCCACGACGTTGACCGAGGATCACAACGTGACGCTGACGCCCCAGCAGGCTGCCGCGGATGGATATGGATCAAGTTCGAGCAGCTTCCCCTACCAGCCGCCCGGCTCGAGCTCGGTTCCCACCGACGGCGCCGGCACCAATCTGTCCTCCCAGTGCACCGGGAACCTCACTGGCCTCTGCGTGACGACGAACTTCGCCGGCCAGCTCGGCCCAACCCGCCGACCGGCATCCGGCGCCTGGAACGCCGGCGCGTATTGAGCCGAGGCAGGGCTTTTCGCTTTTCGCGTCGGCGCTAGGGCCCCGTGGAGAGTGCTCGACCTAGGGCTCAGCGAGTCCGTTATATCCCGGCCAGGCGGTCGGTATCGACGACCGCGCCTGCGATTAGTCGTCGCAGCCAGGTTGGCCTGCAGCCGAGCGCGCGATACACCCTCAGGCCGCGGGTAGGTACCGCAAGCGCGTCCGGGATGAGCCGGACAGCGAGCTTCAACGGGCGGTCGAAGTTTCAGAATGCGCCGGCGTTCCAGGCGCCGGATGACGGTCGGCGTCTTGGGCCGAGCTGGCCGGCGAAGTTCGTCGTCACGCAGAGGCCAGTGAGGTTCCCGGTGCACTGGGAGGACAGATTGGTGCCGGCGCCGGCGGTGGGAACCGAGCTCGAGCCGGGCCGATCGTAGCGGAAGCTGCTCGACCTCGATCTGTATCCGTCCGCGTCAGACTGCGAGGGTTTGAGCAGAACGTTGTGTTTGACGGTCATGGAGCTCGCGGACAAAGACGGATCGGTCGGCGCGCCGGCGGTCGAAGCGCAGAAGTTGTTCTCGATGACGAGCTTCATCCGCGTGCCGGGGTGGCCTTCACGCACGCAGTACGCAGTACCCGCGAAGCCACCCTCGATGCTGTTGTTCCAAATGTAGGCGCCGACGCCTGGGTCAAGATCAATCCCGTTGCCGTTGATGTTGTAGAGCACGTTGTTGTAGACATAGTCAGTCTCGCCAGGGTTGCCGACGAACATCGATTCGCACTCGTCAGCCGCGGGTTGGTCGGCACCGGTATCGTGAATCACATTGTTATAGATGTAGAAGCTGCCGTCCGCGGCATTTGACTGGATCGCATCGCCGTGGATCCCGCTGGATCCGGCGGGGAACGGATTGCCGCAATTGTCTAGGTTGTTCCCGCTGATCGTGCCGTGGCCGCACGGGTAGATCTCACCGATCATGTGGTTGATCGTGTTGTTCTCAACGTTCCCCACGCACCAAGTCCCGATGGCGTAGCTATTGCGAGCTGCGCTGATGTTGCTGTTCTCGACGATCGAATTCCCGGCGTACGGGGAGCCGGTCGCGGCCTCCACCGCAAAGCAAGTCGGGCCGTGGAACGTCGTCGCATCTACCGCCATGTTGGGGATCGAGATCCGATTGATCGTGATGTTTTGATCACCCGCCATCTCGATCGCCGCACAACTGCCATACGCGCTCATCAACTTCGAAGCCGTGAAATTCTCAAACGCGATGTCGTCGATCGTGATGTAGTCATGTCCCCGAAGATCCATCACGATGTCCTGCTCACCGCCAGAGCCAGCCGGGTCGGTGCCCGTGATGTTCGCACCGTCGGCGGTGAACACCGGTCGAGCCCATCTGTCACCCATGTACCACGAGAAATCTACGCCGTAGTAATCTCGGTGACCCGAGGTGCCAGAACCAGTGGCTCTGAGTGGGAACTCAGAATTCGGCCAGCGACCGCCGCCTTCGAAGATGAACTCGTCTCCGGGCCGCGGTGAGTAATGGCCGCTGAACCGCTGCATTCCGGGCGCGTCTTTCCACGGATGCGCCTCGCTCGTGCCGGTATTCGCATCGCTGCCCTCGCTATAGCTGATGTAGAAGCAACGGGCAGCGCTCGGGCAGGAGAACCGTCGGTTCGCATGCTGGCCGGGCGATGTCGTTGGGGGTGGCCCGGCCGATGTCCCTGGCGGTCGTCGCGACGATGTGGCGGTGAACACAAGAACAAAGGCAACGCTCGCTACTCCGATGACGATCAGTAGCCCGGCAAGCGTGGCGAGCGGTCGTCTCACGGTAGAACTTGGTGGCGGTGGCTGGCGGCGGGCAAGGAGCGCCGCAGAACAGCACGCGTATGGCAAGCTCGAGCGTCTCGAACGCGTGCCGACGGCAGGAGTGGATTAGCTGTCGAGGAGGGCACGTGGCGATACGAGCTAGCCCGTTGCCCGGGCCCCGCTAGCGGAGGCGAGGCAGCCTGCGCGGCAGCCGCTCGATACGTCTGGTCGTCCGCGCGAGCTGCGCAAGGGGCCGATCGATCCGGCGAGGAAGTCCTCAGACGCGGATCAGGCCTATGCCGAAGCAACCGCGCGGCGACGGCGCGACGAACTCCTGGCTGTCCCAATTCGGGCTGATCTCACGCCAGTAACGAGGGACATCTCCCACCATGTAGCGC
>JBKQJQ010000482.1:0-13360 GCA_052147875.1 Solirubrobacteraceae bacterium
TGGCCACCGGCATTGTTCTGAAGTGGTTCCAATTCTTCCCTGTCAGTTGGCGTACCGGTGCAACGGACGTCCATGACGTCTTCGCCTTCGCAATCTTCGCAGTGGTAATAGGTCACATCGTCTTCGCTGTGCTGCACCCCGAGTCGATGAGGTCCATGATCAAAGGTTGGGTGACCGAGGCATGGGCCGCCCGCTACGCTCCCGCCTGGCTGCAGGAGGAGACGGAAGAACTAGAGAACGACCGCTTGTCGTGAAGTTCGATTGACGACGTTTCGGTTCTCCATGGTCAGCTTCCATGATTGTGACTGCAGATACGTCCCCCTTTCAGTTTGCCTCGGTCGTGTCGTTGCGGCCGTGTTTGGCAGCCCACACAAAACACGCCAATCCCGCTACGACCACCACTGCTCCAATAGCCGCCCACTTGCCCTGGCCGCTCATTCCCGAACCTTGGATGACTTTGGTTCCTTGGAGTATGAATACCGCGCCGACCGCACAAAGCACAAACCCGACGATTGCTCGTCCCCACATAGTTGGCTCCCGTCTCGACACACGGACCGCAATGACTTCTTCGCTTCGCCTGCTGATCGTGGTTCTTGCAGCGGAACTTGTCAACTGCATTGAAACACTCGGGCCGTTATTGCTGAGTAATGGCAATCGTATGCCCTGGCGAACTGATCCGGGAGCGGTCGGCAGCAGCGGTGGCTGGAGTATGGCGCCAACCGCAAGCCGATTCGCGGCTTCACGGTAAACCGCACTGAGGCCTTGCCGCGAGGAAAGCAGGGCCAGCGCCGCGGAGGGGCCGGAGGCGCGCTTCTTGCCAGGAGCAGCACTCTCAGGCGCACGCGCAGCCTCCTCTTGGGGGCTAAGCGCAGCGCGGAGCGACGCTGCCAAGATCCCAGTGCACCCCTCATGCACCCCGGCCCGCCACCGGAACCGTCGTCGCCCTGATCTCCATAGGCAAGAAAGCGAAGGATTTGCAGCACTTTGGTGTACATCCCGACCCCCCGCCACGAGCGGTTGCGGCTGCTTTCGCCGACAGGCCGCTTCCTGTTACCCCTTGCCACTCTGCAGTCTACGGCGACTCGATCTGAGTAGCGAGTTCGGCCGCACCGAGATCGACGACCCTACTCGGCAGCGCTCACGCTCCGCCCGTCGCACGCACCGCGTGCTGACCGCCGCCGATTCGTCGCAGCGCCCCGATCAACCCCACCTGCCCCACCGCGTGGGCGAGCTGCGCTTGCCACGCCGGCTCGAGATAGGGCAGCAGGTCGAGCTCGCCGCGGCGGGCTCGCGCGCTAGTGTTAGGTCGTGCTCAACTTCATCCCGAGAGGGGTGCTCCCGTTCGTTCCGATGATCGGGCTTCTGCTGATGCTGATCGCCGTTGCCCTCTTAGGCTCACAGGCCTTCGTGATGATCGTGCTCCTCCTCATCTGGGTGATCCCGTTGTCGATCGCGGTGTACCGCCATCGGCGCGGGTTGGAGACCTCCGACGACGGCATGCCCGTAGGCCGCTTGGTCGACTGGATGCGCAAGAAGTAAGCAGAGAGTGCGAAGGCTTCCCGTCGACGTAGTCAGGTTGCTATGCCTGACTGAATCCTGCGGCGTTCGTTCGCTGCGGTGGCCGCTCTGGCCCCGTGGCTCCTTATCGGTCTGCGGCGGCGTGTGGTTCGTCTCCGGGCTTCACGGTGCTCGCGCCCCGTTGTAGGCGCGCAGCGCGAGTCCGAGCTCTCACTAGGACAACAGCAGGTCGAACGACAACCAGCGGTCCAATCAGTCGGCTTGCCGCTCTGATCGAGATCCTTTTCGCCCACGGCTCCCGCACCGGAGCGCCTGACGTTCGCCTGTCCCACGGACCGCTCGTCCTGGGTGATGGGCTCGCCTGTCTGAAGGCGGCTACGAGCTGAAGTCCGCATCCGCGCCGCACATCTCGACGACCCCCGTGGCGGGAATCGCCGCGATCGAGACCAGATAGCGTCAGGCTCGTGCTGGTCGCCCGAAGAACGGGCGAGCGTGACCGTCACGCTGACGAGCTGAATAAGGCCGAGTCAGGTACCGCCGCCGCGCCGCGCCAGAGCATCGACCGTTACAGCGGCGAGCAGGACGAGCGCGGTGACCATGTACTGGACCGCCGCGGAGATGTTGAGCAGTCCCATGCCGTTGTAGATCGCGGCGATCATCAGCCCGCCGAGCAGAGCGTGGATCATCTTGCCACGACCGCCCAGCAGGCTCGTGCCGCCGATCACCGCTGCCGCGACTGCGTACAGGACGAGCTGTCCGCCATCGACGTCGGATGACATCGAACCGAGGCGAGAGGCGTACACCACCATTGCGGCACCTGCCGTGAGGCCCGTCAGCGTGAACGCGGCGACCCGCACGCGGCGCACGTTGATGCCGGCTCGGCGTGCGGCCTCGGCGTTGCCGCCGATCGCGTAGACGTAACGGCCGAACTTGGTGCGCCCCAGCAGGAAGCTCCAGGCGATCACGAACGCGAGCACGATCGGCACGACCCATGGGACCCCGCTGTATTGACTGCCAGCGATGCCACGGTCGGTGTTGCAGATCGCAACCAGGACGACTCCAGCGGCCGCCACCATCGCGATCTTCGCCACGGTCACCGTGACCGGCGGCGCCACGAGACCGCTGCCCCTGCGGCGCCGGTCCGCGATCGCGGTGACGACGGCGTACAGCCCAACACAGACGGCCATTCCCACCCACCCGACCGTCGGACTGAGCGTGCCGTTGACGATGTTGAAGATGACGTTGTCGGTGATCCGGATCGAGCCGCCGTTATCCGGGTTCTGGTTGTTGATGATCCAGATCAGGAACCCTTCCCAGAACAGGAGTCCGGAGAGCGTGACGATGAAGGACGGTAGCCGCAGGCGGGTGATGATCTGGCCCTGGATGAACCCGATCGCGGCCGTCGCAATGACGCCGGCGCCGATCGCGATGACCCATCCATCGTTGATCGGGGGTGCTGCGAGGATCGTCATGATCGCCGCGCCGACGGCGCCCGAGTAGCCGATCGAGAGATCGATCTCGCCGAGCAGCAGCACGAACACCTCGGCCAGGCCGAGCATGATGAAGGGGCCGGCCTGTTCGAGCAGATTGACCAGGTTGGCGGCCGAGAGGAACACCGACGACTGAAGCTGGAAGATGATGACAACGACGATCAGGCCGCCGACCACAGGCAGGACGCCGCTGTCGCCCGAGCGGATGCGCTTCACCCACCCGTCGAGGTACTCTCTCAGCGTGCTGACCTGAACCGTGGAGGCGATCGTGGTGGGATACGCGGTCGGGTCGTGCTCGATCTCCTCGGTGAGCTCGGCGCGGTCGGGAGGCTCGGTGGTCGTTGGTCGTTGTTCGGTTGCCATCTCTGGGTTCCTCAGGCGGACGCGCCGCCGGCGACCGCGGCTTTGGTGTGGGTGCCGGTCGTCATCAGCTCGACGATTCGCTGGCGATCGTAGTCGCTCGCGGGCCCGGCCGCGACCATCCGGCCGAGGTGCAGCACCGCAATCCGGTCGGCGACCGCGAAGACGTCGTTGAGGTTGTGCGAGATCACGATTACGGCGATTCCGGTGGCCGACAGGCGCTTGATCAGGTCCAGCACGATCGCCGTCTGGGCGACACCGAGCGCCGCGGTCGGCTCGTCCATGATCACCAGGCGCGCGTCGAACATGACGGCGCGCGCGACCGCGACCGCCTGCCGCTGACCGCCTGAGAGCGATCCGACAGGCTGGCGGATCGAGCGGACGGAGGTGACGGAGAGCCCGGACAGAGTCTCCTTGGCCGTCAGCTCCATTGCCGTCTCGTCGAGGACCTGGGCTCGGGTCAGCTCGCGGCCGAGGTATGCGTTCTGGACGATGTCGAGGTTGTCGCATAGGGCGAGATCCTGGTAGACCGTCGCGATTCCGAGGCCAGCCGCCTCCCTCGGGTGATGAATGTGGACAGGCTTGCCGTCCCAATAGATTTCGCCCTCGTCGGGCTGCCAGATCCCAGAGATCGTCTTGACCGACACCGACTTGCCGGCGCCGTTGTCGCCCACGAGCGCGGTCACCACACCGGCGAAGATGTCCAGGTCCACGCGGCTCAGCGCCTGAACCGGACCGAAGTGCTTGCTCACTCCGCGAAGCTGGAGCAGCGGCGCTGTCCACCCGTCGCCAGCGGGCGCCGGGTCGACAGTCGACGCGTGGGGCGCCTGGCCCGCCGCGGTGGGCCTGGCGCCGTCTGAGCTGCCCGAAGGGGCTGGTGCGTCCGGAGTCATCGGGTTGCTTAGCCTAGCCCCTTCTGACCTCTATTAGATTCCGTACCTCCTGCAGTCCGCCGCATACTTGCCCGCGCAGATCTGGCTCGCGGGAACGAACCCGTCGGCGACGATCGTCCTCTTGATCGTCTGCGGCGTCACCCACTCCGGCGTGTCGAGCACGGACGGGACCGACACGTTGTTGGCGTTGGGGTTCGTGGTGTGGCCGTTGATGAGGCTCTTGGGCGGCGTCTTGCCGGCCCGCAGGTAGAGCGACAGCGCCGCAGCCGCCTCCGTCTCCAGGAAGATCGGCTTGTAGACCGTTCCGCACTGGTAGCCGGAGACGATGTTCTGCAGTCCGACGAGCGTCGCGTCCTGGCCTGTGACCGGGAAGGTGTACGGCTTCACGCGCTGGGTCTGCAGATAGGTGATGATCGGCGCCGCGTTCTCATCGTTCGGGGCGAGCAGAGCGTTCGTGCTCGGGTGAGCGGTGAACGCCGCCTGGAACTCGGTCTCCGCTGTAGCCGGCGTCCACGTTCCGGCGGGGGTCGCCTCCTTCTTCCACTTCCCGGAGCTGAAGAGCGGGTTCAGGACGCCGTTGTAGCCTTGGCCGAACAGCGCCGCGTTGTGGTCGGTCGGGTCGCCGTACATGACGATCACCTTCGGGTGCGCCAGGCCCGAATTGTGCGGCAGCCAACGCGCGACGCACGAGACGAGCCCTTGGCCGAGGAGCTGGCCGACGCGGACGTTGTTGAAGCTGACGTAATACGGGCCGGCGGTGAGGCGGTCGTAGTCGATGACCTTCACACCGTGCGCCTTGGCGTAGCGGTAAACCGTCGCGCCAGTACCGGGGTCTTCAGGGTCGATCAGCAGCACCTTCGCGCCCTTGGTGACGTCGGCCTCGGCGTCGGTGATGAACGTTGCGTCCGAGTGAAGCGCGTTCTGCACGCCATATTCAGACGACGGCACCCCAGCCAGGTGCATCGCCTTCTTGAAGTACGGCGCGTCGAACTCGGTGTACCGGGCCGATGTGTTCGTGTCCGGCAGGATCAGGTCGACGCCGCCCTTGCCTGCCTTTGCGAGGCTCTTGAGGTCAGCCATCGCCGACTGGGTCTTATTGAAATCGGCAATCGACAGATTCGACGGGGTGATGCGGGCAGCCGACGCCTTCACGTGCGACTGAGCAAAGCTGCTGGCAGCCCCGATCCCGGCGCCGGCCAGCGCCAGCCCGATCGCAGCTCCAGTAACGAAGCTGGGTTTGATACGAAACATGATGATTCCTCCTCCTGCGTTTGACTTTCCGCGTGACGGCGCCGTTGCGGCCGCAGCAGCGTCACACAAGCGTTTCCACGATATGCGGCACAACGTGAACGTACTGCTAATAAACAGCCAGCTAACGGGAACAAACCGTAAAAAACGAGCCGCGATAATCACGGATGCGGATGGTGCCTTTGCGATCGGTGACGCCCCCCGGCGGCCGAGTCGTGCGCGTGGCCAGAACCAGCCCTGTTCGCCCTGACAGGGAGGGATGCCCCTCAGCTCGCGCCCGACGGCTGCGTTGGATCGGCGATCAGGTACCCCACCCGTGGCTGGGTGAGGATCAGGGGCTGACCGTCATCATCTTCGAGCTTGGCGCGCAGACGGCGCACATAGACGCGCACGTACTCGGTCTCCGTCTCGTAGCCGTGACCCCAGACGCGGCGCAGAAGTTGGGCGTGCGTGAGCACCTTGCCGCGCTCGGTGACCAGCTCACGCAGCAGCGCGAACTCGGTCGGAGTGAGATGCAACCGCTGACCGCGGCGCAGCACCTGCTGCCCGGGAAGGTCGATCTCGATGTCCGGGCTGAGCGCGATCCGCGCCGCAGCGCCGGTCTCGTCAGGAACGGGGCGAGTGCGCCGGAGCGTCGCCGCGATCCGCGCGAGCAGCTCCTCGATGCTGAATGGCTTGGTCATGTAGTCGTCGGCACCGAGGTTGAGGGCGGCCACCTTGTCACTGTCGCCGCCGCGCGCCGACACGACGATCACGCCCACCTTCGAACGCTCGCGTACCTGTCGGCAGAGCTCGAAGCCGTCGATGTCTTGGAGCATCAGATCGAGCAGGACGATCTCCGGGCGCTCTGTGTCCAGTAGCGCCAGCGCGCGCAGACCCTCGGTCGAGACGATCACCTCATAGCCGCGGACGGCGAGGTTGGAGCGGATCAGGTCGACGATGTTGGGGTCGTCCTCGACGACCAGGATCCGCGTGCGTGGGGCCTCGTCATACATCGAGGCGCTCATGATCCTCCGCGAAGCGTTGGAGCATGCTCGAGCGGTCGACCGGTAGACGGACCTGCAGGCACGTACCGCGGTCGGCGCGCTCGAACTCGATTGCGCCACCGTGGGCCTCGACGATGCCGCGGGCGATCGACAGTCCCAGGCCCGCACCGGCGGTCGCCCCGCGGTGCCGCTCGTGAGTGTCGCCCAGCGCAGCGATGATGTCCGCCGCCGCCCCGCATCCGTCGTCGATCACCTTGACGAGAACATCGGCGCTGCCGAACGGGCGCGCCTCGACCCGGACCAGCGTGCCCTCGGGGTTGTGGCGGAACGCGTTCTCGAGCAGGTTGACGAAGACCTGCTCGAGCCGGTCGTGGTCTGCCCAGACAACCGGTAATCCGGGCGCGCAATCGACCGCGACTCGCGCCGCGTGCCGCGGCGGTAGGCAGGCCGCCGCCGCGTCCAGAACGAGGGCAAGATCGCACCAGTCGGGGGTGAGGCGCAGCGTCGCCGACTCGATCGCCGAAAAGTCGAGCAGGTCCTCGACGAGCCGCCCGAGCCGTGCCGACTCGGCCGCGATCCGGCTGAGGAAGCGCTCCTCGGACTCGCGGTCCCACGTGACGTCAGCCGCCAGCAGGCTTGACGCGTAACCCCTGATCGCCGTCAACGGTGTTCGCAGCTCATGGCTGAGACGCGACAGGAAGCCGCGTTGTAGCTCCTGCGAACGACGGAGCGCCGAGGCCTCCTGCTGCGCCCGCTCGGACTCGTGTCGCTCGTACGCGAGACGAAGCGCATTCGCCGCGTCCTCGAGCAGCGCGGTCGCGTCTATCGGCGCCGCCCGGGCGTCCCAACGCGCGACCAGCACGCTCGCGCCATCGGGAGCCGGGAACGTCACCCCCAGGACGACGTCGTCGCCACCTCCAACGCTTCGGGCGCGCCCGTCGCGGCGGGCCACCGAGAGCAGCCAGCCTGTGACGTCGACGAGCCGCGGGGAGGGCGGCCGCAGAATCCCCCGTCCGTCAACTACGGCATTCACATCCGGAGGCCCGCCCGAGCCATCAGTGCGCAGCAGCGCGACCTCATCGGCCTGGAGTCCGTGCGCTAGGGCGTGCAGCACGACCCGCAGGCCGTCGCTGAGCGGAACCGGCCCCGCCAAGGTCTCGAGCACCTCCTGGATCGTCTCGAGCACCCGGTTCCGGGCGGTCACCTCGCCCAGCAGCCCCTCCCGTTCGATTGCGCTCGCCGCGTGGACTGCGTACAGGGTGACGAGATCGAGCTCGTCACGCCGCGGATATCCCGGCGCCACACGGAACACGCTCATCACGCCGATCAGCCCACTCCCGCCGATCACCGGCACCGCCCACGAGCTGCCGACCGCCGCCGAGGCCGCCAAGCCGCGCCACCGGGCCCAGCGGGCGCTCGTCCGCACGTCATCGTCAACGATCGTCCGCTCGTCCTCCGCCGCCAGCCCGACGGGTCCGCCGGCCACGCCGAATGGAAGCTCAGACCACGCCCGCAAGAGCGAGGCCGGGAGCCCGAGCTGACACGTGATCCGCAGCATCCGCCCGTCAACGAGGTGGATCGCAGCGCGCTCGGTGTCCGCCGCGCCGGCGAGCGCCGAGAGGATCATCGACAGGCTCGACGACGGGTCGGCCGACGCGAGCCCGTCGGCCAGGCGCTGCAGGCGACTGAGCTGCCGCCGCGCTGACGAGTTCGTGCGCTGGCCAGAGATCAAGGCGACGATCTCCTCAGGGTCCGATTCCGCGGCGAGCACGTCAGCGACGACCTGCCCGTGCCGCAGGACAACGATGCGCTCAGCCAACCGGAACATCTGATTGACGTCATGCGACGCGAGCAGCAGCGTTGTTCCCCGCTCACGCACGTCCATCGTCAGTTTCTCGACCCGAGCCGACTCGTTGACGCCGAGCGACGCGGTCGGCTCGTCCAGCACCAACAGGCGCGGCTGGCTACACATCGCCTTTGCCACCGCCAGGAGCTGGCGCTGGCCGCCCGACAGTGTCCCGACCACCTGCGTCGTGTCGGGCAGCGGGATGCCAAGGCCCTCGAGCAGCTCCTTGGCCGCGAGGTGGAAGCGCGTCTCGGAGCGCAGGGCACCGGCTTGCTCGTGACCCAACTGCAGGTTCCCAGCAACGTCAAGGTTGTCGCACAGGGCAAGGTCCTGCCAGACCACTGCAACGCCGCGCCGTGACGCAGCGATCTGGCTCTGCGTGGTGCGCCCGGAGAGCACGATGCGTCCGCTGGTCGGAGCGACATCGCCTGCGATGCAGCGGATCAGCGTCGACTTGCCGGCGCCGTTTTCGCCGGCGAGCGCCACCGTCTCGCCATCACGTAACTCAAGATCGACGCCCGCGAGGGCCCTGACCGACCCAAAGCGCACCGATAGCTGCTCGACGAGCAGTAGCGGCGCGGCGGCCGGGTCAGAGACGCGTTCTGCGACCAGAGCCATCGCCGCATTGTTCATCAAGCTGGAGTGCGGTGCTACCCAACCACGCTATTCCGCACATCACGCTCGTACTGGTTTAGTGGCCGCGAACGCTCCGAACCGGAGCGGACGAGGCGGGAGCGACCGCCTTCAACGCTCTACGAGACTCCCGATAACCTCGGCGCTGATCTCGCTGTTGCCGTTGTCGTGGACGAGAAGGCGATCGCCGCCGAGCCTGTAGTGACCGGTTCGCTCGCCGGGATGAATGAAGGCCGCGGGGCTAACGAAGGTCCAGTCCAAGTCCTCGACGCCGCGGTAGTAGTCGAGGGCCGCGGATTGGGCGAGCGCTTCAGGCTTCCACTCCTCCAGAAAGCCGGGGGTGTCCATTAGCCGCTTGCCGGGCGCGACCTCCAGGCTGCCGGCGCCGCCGACGACCACGAGCCTGCGCACGCCTGCGCCACGCAGCCCCTCGACCAGCGCCGGCGCGAGGTCCGCGAGCGTGTAGCTCACGCCCTGTGCCGAGACCGCACTGACCACGGCGTCTGCGCCTGCGGCAACAGTGGCGACCGACCGCGGATGAGTGACATCTGCGCCGGTCGTACGGGTCTCGGCGGTCTCGGCGTGGCCGCGCTGCTCGAGCTCCGCCGCGATGCGAGTGCCGATCATGCCCGTGGGCACAGGATGCCGCAGGCACCTCGGCACGGGGCTTCCGCGTTCGCGTGAATGCGATCGTCATGAGCGGCGACCGCCGACGCCATGCCTGAGCTGCGGATCGGGGGCCAGCGTTCTTGCTCTCCGAGCAGCCGTGTTCAGGGTCTCGTCCGGCCGGTCTATCGGGACAACGGGCACAGTCGCACGCGAGACGAACCCCGGCTTACAGCGTCGCCTCCGGCAGGGTACTCCCCATCGGAACACGGCCCGTCCGGGCCGTGTCCCGCCGAGGAGTGGATGCTTTCCGGTTCGGAGGACTCGCTGGATCAGTCAGGAGCAGTCTCTTCTACTCAACGCGTCAACGCGGGCGGCGTGACAGCACACACCAGCATCAACGGCCAGCGACGAAGCTTCCAAAACGCTTCCATAGCGGCACGAACCCAGCTTTAGGCTCTTCGCCGCGGCATCACAAGCGTCAACTTTGCAGGCACTTCTTGAATGGAGCCAGCCGGGATCGAACCGGCGACCTCCTGCTTGCAAAGCAGATCAGTTTGTCCACTCGAGTCTCGTGGTGTCGCGCAAATACCTGCAAATGCGGCATTTCTGTTGGACACGGCGGACACTAAAGGACGGCGCGAGACAAACTGATGCCCCCCTGGTGGCCCCTCGGCGTTCGTGACTTGGGGCGGCGGGAAGAGGGCGGGCCCCCGTTTGCCCGGCTGCGTCAGCTCGAGGATGCGGCCGCGGCCAAGGCCGCTCTTGCGTCGGCGATCGCCGTCTGCGCGTCGAGGCGCGGCATATCCTCAAACTCGTCCATCACGTGGCCATACGTGCTGAGTGTGAGCCGCGCGTAGTGGCCGAGCTGGCGAGCGACGTAGATCACCGAGCGCCCCTCGTGGAGCAGCAGCGACGCAAACGAGTGCCTGAGGTCGTACGGACGGCCGTGCTCCAGCCCCGCCGCCTCGATCGCGCGCTTGAACGCCCGTCGGCGCCACGACTGGTACGCGGCGAGCGTCCAGGGCGTCCCGGCCCCCGACGGCAAGATCAGCGTGTTCTCGCCGGCCGGCCGCTCCTCAGCCGCCACTCGCGGAGGTCTACGGCCAGCGGGTGCAGGACACGCACCGTCCGGTGAGCGGCCGTCTTCGTGTCCTTCTCCTCGCCGAGCGAGATCGCGCGCTCGACGAGGATCGTCTGCTCGCGCGAGCAAAAGCCCAGGTGCGGCGGGGCTGTACGCGGGCTCAGGTGTGTAATCGGATTACACACTTCGTTACACACTTTCCTACACACCTGAACGGGTCCGCCGCGGCTCCGGACGGGCTCTGCGCCGCTCACTCGCGCTCCCGCCGCCAGCAGCTGATCGGCGGATGCGCCTTTGGGACTGGAACCCGCGCCGATAAACTCGACTTATGAGCGTAAACGTGCGCCTCCCCGACGACCTCGCCGCCTTGCTAGCCGAGGAGGCGGCGCGCCAGTCCGTGACCGCGGACGAACTCGCTGCGCGAGTGCTGGCCGAGCACATCCCTGCCCGACGGAAGCTCGGGTTCGTCGCGCTTGGCGCGTCGAACTCCGGTCGCACCGCCGCTGAGGCGGAGGACACGCTCGGCGAGGGGTTCGGTCGCTGACGCTGGTCGTCGACACCGGCGTGCTGCTCGCTGCCGCCGATCGAAGCGATCCCGACCACACGGCCTGCCGGGAGCTGCTGGAGGCGCATCCCGGACCGCTCGTCACGACCGAGCTCGTGATCGCCGAGACCGGATGGCTGATCGACCGGCAGCTCGGGGCGGCGGCCGAAGGCGCGTTGTACGAGTCCGCAGCCGCCGGCGAGATCCGCGTGGTGCCGCTATCGGCAGCCGATTGGACTCGAATCGCCGCGGCTCACTATTCAGTACGCCGATCGAGCCCGTAATTCACGGCCGCGGCCCCCGACTGCATCCTTCGCTGACCTGCACGAGCTCGCTTCCCTCGGGTCTTGACCAGCCCCGCCGCACCCGTTCAAATCAAGTATCGACCCTGACTACCCGCACGCTCCCTCGTGACATACGTGGGGGGCGGGTTGTCAGGGTCGTAAGCGAGCTGAAAGCTCAGGTGCAGCGGGGCTTTTCGGGGGCTCAAGTGTGGACTCGCAGTCCACCCTTCCGTCCACCCTTCCGTCCACCCCTTCGTCCGCACCTTGAGCGGTCCGCCGCAGCGGACTCCGCGTCAACTTAGACCGGGTTCACGCCCACGACAAACTGGCCGTCTCGCTGGACCCGTCGCACGAGAAAGGGAGGTTTACGGCGGCAAGCCTGTGTCGCCGGACACCTCAGGCCCGACGTGCGCAGGTTTGGCGAGCTGCGAGACGGACGCCGTCTACAGTCCCAGACCTGCCCATAGGTCAACCTGTGGTGGCCTCGACCGCCGTCGGGAGAGGGCCTGACCTGCGTGCCCTTGTCGGAGGGCCAACGAAAGACCAGCCCGTCCCGACGGTGGTGAGGTGCCGCGAGCGGCGACAGGACGTAGCCCCGTGTGAGGGCCTTGTCTATGAGCACCCGTAACGGTACCTCCGGGTTGGGGCGCTGTCGAACGGTCCGGATGTTGGAGGTCACGATGGGTAATTGCGCCGGGATCGGGACCGTTCCGCCTGCTGAGGCGATCGATAGGTAGATCAGCAGGATCTCGCGAGCAGCTGCCCGATCGAGCCGAAGATGGCGAGCAGCGCGAGTGTGCCGGTGGCGATCATCAGGGCGGCCAGGGTGAGCACTGCCCAGAGCAGCAGGACGTGGGGGGCGTACATGCCCAGGATGCCGACGGCGACCAGGAGCACGATTCCCGTCAGTATCGGTGCGGCGGCGGCGGCGATCGCCCACTTGACGAGGAAGGTCTGTCGCCGGTCGATCGCTATCGGGCGGCGCTGCTTGAAGCGCGGACCGAGCTGCGATGAGGCATAGCCCAGGGCGGAGTCGACGGAAGCGTTGATCAGAGTCGCGTTCACGAACGCGGAGATCAGGCCCAGAAGCGCGATGTAGAAGGCCGACAGGCCAAGGGCTGAGTGATCCGGCAGTGGGCGGTAGGTGGCCGTCGCGAGGGTGATCGGGTTGGTGATCCGGTCGGCGAGGATCGGGTTGTCCTTGGCCTCCGGGGTTGCCAGCGCCGACAGTTGGCTGCCGATCTTGGGCGAGATCTGAGCGATCGCGGGGGTGGTGACTCCGCTGGCCAGGTTGACGCCGAGGGTCCCGAGGCGCGAGTTCTCGTCGAGTTGCACCGCGGCGGTCGCCGGGGGTGTGTCGCCCGGTGTGCGAACTCCGTCGGCAAGCAGGACCGAGCGGGTGAGTGTTGCCGGGATGACGAGCGTGGCATACGCGCCACCTTTGTCCATCTGGGCCTGAGCTTGCTGCAGTGTTCCGGATGTGAGGTTCAGGCGGCTGGTCACTCCCGAGGTCTGCTCGAGGGCGCTGGTCAGGCTTGCGCCGACGTTTTGGTGCTGTCCGTCGACGACGGCGCCGGTGTCTTGGTCGACGATCATCACCGGCAGGCCGTGCAGGTGCCCGGTTGGGTTGACGACCGAGCCGAAGTAGACCGTCGCCATCAGCGTCGTGAACGCCGCGGCGAGCAGGATCGGCGCGATCCAGATCTTGCGGTTTCGCAGAACCTGCACCGCGCGTACGTGCATGCTCGGTGTAGGTGTGTTCATCGCAGATAACCCTCGAGCCAGTCGAAGATGCGGGTGTCCCGCAGCGAGCGTGCCATCGGCTCGCAGTGGCCGTTGGCCCCTTCGTACTCGGTGAACCGGATGAG
>JBKQJQ010000483.1:0-3628 GCA_052147875.1 Solirubrobacteraceae bacterium
TCGCCGTCAGGCTCCGGGTCGATCGAGTTGAGGTGGAAATAGTCCCATGGCGTCGCCGTCGCCGGGACTTCGACTTCGGACTCCGAGGCGCCGACGTGGTCGAGGCTGTGCCATTCCCAGCGCACGAGGCCCGTCCTGATGTCGATCTCCTGGATCGCCGTGTCGACGATCGCCCCATCCGAGGACCCCTTGATTGAGCTGAGATCGCAACGGATCGGGTTGTAAGCGGTCGTATAGGAGATGTCGTTCGGGGCGATCTGAAAGTCGTGCAGGTCCGCCTTCAGGCCGTTGCCGCCGTGGATCCTCGCGACCGTCTGGTAGCTGGAGCTCATGACGATGTCTTCGCCCTGCCCAAAGCCGAGCGAGAGCACCTTGCCCTTCCACCATGTCAGGGCGCGCCGGCCTTCGTAGGTCTGCTCGTTGAGGTCCTCCGCCGCTTCGCCCCCTTCCAGCTTGTCGAACCAGACGAGCTTGCCTTGCGGCGTGTAGATCAGCGGCCCGTACTGACCGGGACCGGGACCATTGGTCGTGAGGATGTCGCCCGCCGCGGGATCGCGGTCCGGCACGGTGACCGTCAGGACCGGGGCCTGGATGCCGGGCATCGTGTAGAAGCTCTGATAGTCGGCGGGCGCCGACTGTGGGTTTCCGAAAGCCGGAGTGCTCGCCGTCGAATATGGAGTATCGACGCGGAATTGAAAGGCGATCGGTCTGCCGCCGCCCGCCTGGGATCCGCTTGCGTCGCTCGACCGGGATCCGCCGGCGTCGATCATGGCGTGGACCCTCACGCGCTCGCCGGGATCGAACGGGCTGTCCGGTACGAAGCTCGCGCCGTCGCCCTGCGAGTAGCCGTCGAGGCGGCCGGAGTGATCGCCGCTGCGCTCCCCCTCGACGGAGACCGCGTGGATCCGCGCGGCCGGCACGCCCAGGAAGCTGATCTGCGTGTTGGGGTTCGCCGTGTCGGTTTCCGGCGCCGGCGAGACGTCGACGGGCACTCCTTCCAGCTTGGCGCTGTGATTCAGCGTGGCGGGCAGGCACGCTGGGGACTTGCCGCTTTGAGCCGAGCTGTGCGAGCCGGTTTGCCCGCAACCGCCCAATGCGATTGCGAGTAGCGCGCTCCCCGCGGCGAAGGTGACCGGCAGGACAATGGGGCCGTTCCGTTTCATTCAGAGTCGACCCCTCGGGCGCCGGGACGAAGCAGAGACGCGAGTCGAGTGCGGACGATACCGGTGCAAACCGCGCGCTTGCCGCCCTGGCGCGCCAAGGCGCGCGATCTTTACCAAGTTCTTCGCCCCCCGCAAAGTCAGTCGTTGGTTCTTGCCCCCGCGAAGGTCAGTCGGTGGTGAGCTTCAAGACCAGCTTGCCCGTGTTCTCGCCCGAGAAGAGCCGCAGCAAGGTGTCGGGGAAGCTCTCCAGGCCCTCGGCGATGTCCTCGCGCGAGACGAGCTTGCCCGCCGCGAACCAGCCCCCCATCTCGCGCAAGCCCTCGGCGTAGCGATCGGCGTAATCGAAGATGACAAAACCGGTCATGCTGGCGTTGTTGACGAGTAGCGACAGATAGTTGGACGGGCCCTGCACCGCACCAGTGGCGTTGTACTGCGAGATCGCCCCACAGATGATCACGCGCGCGTGACGCGCCAGGCCCGCGAGCGCGTGGTCGAGGATCTCACCGCCGACGTTGTCGAAGTACACGTCAATCCCCTTCGGAGCGTGCTCGCGCAGGCCCGCGGAGACATCTCCGGCCTTGTAGTCGATGGCTGCGTCAAAGCCCAGATCCTCCACCACGTAGCGACACTTCTCGGCTCCACCCGCGATCCCCACGACGCGGCAGCCCTCGAGCTTGGCGATCTGCCCGACGACTCCCCCGACCGCGCCCGCGGCGCCAGAGACGACGACCGTCTCACCCTCCTGCGGCTTGCCGATGTCGAGCAGCCCGAAGTAGGCGGTCAGGCCGGGCATGCCGAGCGTGCCGAGGTAGGTCGGCAGCGGGGCGAGCGACACGTCGAGCTTTGTCACGGCGTTGCCGTGCACGACGGCGTAATCCTGCACGCCGAGCATTCCGGTGACGTGGTCTCCGGGGGCCAAGTCGGGATGGTTGGAGACGAGCACCTCGCCGATCCCGCCCGCACGCATCGTCTCGCCGATGCCAACCGGCGCGATGTAGGACCGGGCGTCGTTCATCCAGCCGCGCATCGCGGGGTCGAGCGAGAGATATAGGACCTTGACGAGCGTCTCTCCGTCGCCCAACTCGGGAACGGGCTCCTCGGTGTACTCCCAATCGCTGGGCTTGGGCAGGCCGACCGGACGGGCGGCGAGGCGGAACTGATGATTGACGAGGTCCATTGCGTGCCCTTCGTTGGGGTCTGGAAGCTCCTTATGCCCGAGCGGCGCTCGCGCGTTACGAACCGTACATACTCTCGGCGTGAGCAAACTGCCTACTCTCGGCGTGAGCAAACTGCCGATCCCGATCCTTGCCGCGGTGCTCGTCGTGGCAGTGGCGCCCGCGGCGGCGCTCGCCGGCACGGGCAACCACACCAGGGCGGAGAACGTCGCCACGACGAAAACCTACATCCAGGCCGACTACTTGCTGGCGCACACGGCGCGGATCAACATGCTGAGCGGCGAAGCCGCGCTCGAAAGCCTGCAGCAGACGCTCAGTGCGGAATGCCCGATGGCAGCCGCGGCCTCGCCCGAGAACGAAGCCGCCGCGGCGCTCAGCAACGAGGTGATCGGCGCAATGTCGGTCGTCTTCATCCGCGCCGACATCCAGGTGGTCGACGGCTTCGCGGAAACGGTCGCTCACCTGCACTGGAGCAATCAGAAGCTGACCCACAAAGTCAAGATCTACGCGGCCAAGTTCAAGGTGCTCGCCGCGCTGGAAATGCCAGACGTGTGCGGCGACGTGCGGGCATGGGCCGCGAGCGGCTACAGGACACTGCCGGCGAGCACGACGCAGTTTGACGAACACTACAGCGCCAACAACGTCGGCATCGGCGAAATACCCACGCATCTGCTCGCTCCGTACGAGGATTCTCACGAGCGCGAAGTACTGACGCTGACCAGGCAGTTCGAAAGCGAACTCGTCGACGCCGAAGCGAGAGCCGTCGCGCAGTGGTCGAAGATCCTGAACGCGCTCGATCTGCAGCCATAATGCGCGCGTGAGCGCAGCAAGTACCGAAGACCGCACGCATCCAAACCTGATCCTCGCCGTGCTCGCGCTCGGCGGCTTGGCCTATGCGGTGCTCAGCTCGGCGGTGCTGCCGGCGCTGCCGACCTTCCAGCACGCGCTGGGAGCGTCCGAGACCGAAGTCACCTGGCTGCTGACCGCCTACCTGCTGGCCGCGTCGGTCGGCACGGCAATCATCGGCCGCCTGGGCGACATGTACGGCAAGGAGAAGATGCTGCTGTGGACGCTCGTGATCCTCGCCGCCGGCACGCTCATCTCCGCGGTGTCGAGCTCGCTCGCGGTGATCGTCGTGGGCCGCTTCATCCAGGGCGCCGCCGGCGGAATCTTCCCGCTCGCGTTCGGGATCGTCCGCGACGAGTTCCCGCGCGAGAAGGTGGCCGGGAGCATCGGCCTGCTGTCGGCGATTCTCGGCCTCGGCGGCGGCGTGGGGATCGTGCTCTCGGG